>NZ_JACJEW010000049.1:0-30032 GCF_014164315.1 Pseudoalteromonas sp. SG44-1 | reverse complement strand
TGCGACGGCGAGATTATTTGGAAGGACTAGCCTATTTCGTACAGGTAGTAGTGCAAATCGATTGGAAAAATATGGATGTGAGTGATGTAATTGAAACTTAATAATTATTTTTGGGGATCCCTTAGTATCTAACGGGTATTTACACAGTTTTTACATCCATACCTTTGCTATTCGTTTTAGGTAACAATGCCTCTAGCTAGCTGGTCAACGTATTTTAATAAGGTTGGGTGGCGATTTTTACCATGCATGTGCAGTATGTGTTCTTTTGCTTGTTCAAGATCAATTCCCACACTGCTTATATAAAGAGGATTTTCACTTTTTCCTCGCAAAATTCCAGCTTCTTTTGGTGTATCGACAAATGATCTTTTGGCTACGCCAATAACGGGAATCTGTTGTTCAAGTGCTTCATAAAGGTGCATGCCCAGACCTGGCTTTTGTGCACTACTTAAAGTGACATAGCCATCAACAATGATGATATCTGGTTGAGTATCTAAAGATTTTAGTACGGACAAAATACACGGTAACTCGCGTTTATAAAACTGCCCCGGTTCATAGGGAGCAATATTTTCAATGGTGTTGACTTGCTTTGCTGTTATTTCTTCGTCGTGCCAGTTTTCAAATAAGATACCGGCAGCAATAGCTGTGTCGTCGTAATATTGGCAATCAATGGCAAAAATCAATGTGTACTCCTGTTAAATTATATGTGTCGTAGTGCTTTATTAATAATCACGGCTTTAATTTAAGGCGGCTTAACAGCCGCTTATATCAAGCTTAGATAATGCAGCGACTCGCTTATCTGTTATAGCTACTATGGTGTTAATGGTTGCGGTGTAGGTGCGGCTGTCGCATTCTACCGATGCGCTAAAATCATTAAATGTGACTTCTACGGGTTGCTTTATAAGTCTTTCTGTACCATGACTTAAACGTTGCCAGTTTTCTTTACCTGCAAATAGTTCGTCTAATTGGGGAGCTGATAAACGTATAAAAATAGCCTCAATCGACGATGTATAACGTCCATGAATGATAGCGGGCAACTTACTGCGCGCTAATCGAGTTGGAATAATACGGATGTTGATAATATCGCCGCTTGCTTGAGTTGGGCTTGCCATATCAAGCTGAATTACGAGTAGTCCACGTATTGTAATTGGCCCGTTGAAACGATAGCGATATAGCTCAGGATTTTGCTCAACTAAAGTTAACGCTTTGCTGTATTTTGAAAAAATAGCAGGCTCAGAGGCGTAGCTTTGAAAAGCAAATATATTAAATAGCAAAATTAAGTATAGACTCAGGTGTTTTAAATTAGTCAATCTCATTCGTTATCTCTAAATTAGTGTCTAGGGTTAATTTACTTGGCTGTTTTTTGTTGTGCACTTAAGCGTTGATAGTGCTGTTTAGTTTGACCATCACTAAACACTGCTTTATTGACTGTTAATGCAATTAAGGTGAGCTTGATTGGGTGTGTTAAGTGTTCACTGCGTATTACCAATATACAATTTTTATCAAGCTGCCACTTTGCCGTCATTTCAGGCCTTTGGTGTAACCACGAATGAAATATACCTTCTCTCTCTAGTGCAAAGGTATCAAAATAGGAGTGCCCCAAACTTCGGTAGCTTCCGATTAAGTCATCAGGTTGCCATTGACAAGCAATTAAAGGTAAGGGGCATAAAACAAGTAAGCTTAGAAAACGCTTTATCATCTTTTTATCCTTAATGATCAGCTTCGGATACGAATATTACTATTATTTAGTTATAGATCTCGTATTTCACTTTGCTTGGTGTTCTTTTGCTAATAAAAATGCCAGTATATCGGCCTTTTTATCATCATCACTGGCACAAGCTGCAGGTGTTTGTTCCTTGTTGTTTAGTGTGTTGACATCAGCCCCATACGCTATAAGTATTTTTATTCGTTCTAAATTAACAACCGCTCGGGCTGCTTCATGTACATAATTAGATGCAGCAAGGTGTAAAGGTGTGTTACCTTCCTCATCGGTTTGGTTGATGTCTGGTCGAAGCATAGCTAACGCCAGTTTTAATGCGTCTGGGTGTGCTTCTGTTACTAAATTTTCCATTGGGGTAGAGTAATGCTTTTCACATCTACTGTCGTGATTAATCTGATAAAGATCAGGCTGTCCCTGTAGTAATAAAGAAAATAGCGTTAATTGATCTTTTCTAACCCCATGGTCTGTAAAGCGAAATAATACACTATGGCCTTCTCTATCTTGTTTTTCATAATCAAAAGCGAGTCCATGCTTAAGTAAAGCACTCACAAAATCGGGATTGTAACTTGTAACTGCTATTTCTAATAAATCAAAGCCATCAATATCCGTTTTTTGAATATGTATATCAGCGCCTAACTCGATCATAACGTCTATACGCTGTGTTGCTTCACCTGATTTAATTAAAGCAATGATAGGGGTTTCGTCTATTACATCACGGTGATTAATATCTAATCCTTGGTCTATAAAATAGGTTAGATATTTTTTAAACGTATCTATGTCTACTTGTTTACGCCATTTCACTATATTAAAAAGAAAGTTTTGTTGAGCGTTATTCTCGTACATAGGGTCACACCCCTTTTCAATTAAGGCATCGAGAATCGACAGTGGTGTGTTAGGTGAAAGCGCTTGTGTTAATAATTTTCCCCCTTTGGCATTTAAATTTCTACAAGCGTTTATAAATTTAACTAATATGGCACATTCTTCTTCGCTTTTATGTTCAAAGTACCTTAATTCATTTTCTAATATTAGCAGTGGAAATGATTTTTTTTGATCGACTTTCAGTTTTGGTTTTTCGGTTGTTGAATTGATGAGACTTTCAATATCAATGTTATTAAAATCGACTTCCTCCTCGTCCCCCATATTTTTTAGCAAATCGAGCGACACGATATTTTTTTCATCTAATAGCAGCCAAAAATCCAAGGCAAGCCAATAGGCATGTAGATTTTGTAAAACAAACGTCTCATTCAATACTTGTATAATTTCGCTATCGCTGAGGATTTTTGCTATTTGTGTCGCGAGATTAAAATCCTTCGACTCGAGTGCTTGCTGCAATGTCATTAATCATCCTTGCTTTAAATTATATCAGGCGCGAGTTTTAATAGGGCACCCATTATATATTCAGTCACTACGGCTTCAGCACTGGAATCGGTGCTAAATTCATCGGTTTGTTGAGGATAAATACGTTGATACAAATCACTTAAATCAGCAGTGATAGTGACGCTGCTTTTTTGTGATGCAAAGTTTGTCGCTAGTAGCATCATAATAATATCGCGAAAGTGGCTACTGTCTTTGTCTTGGTCGGTTGCAGGCATTAGCCGATCACGTTTGTTATTAAGCAGTGTTTCAAACTCTTTAAGGAAATCTTTACTGCTACGCTCTTTTATCACGAGTGCTTGAAGGGCTTTAAGTTGCTCTGCGCGAGATTGTTGCAGAGCAATCGCAGCAACCGCTTTACGAACATGGTCACTGGGTTCTACTTGAGGAAATAGCATGGGTGCGTAGCGTGCAGCATCGGCGGCTTTCCAATAACCTTTTTTCATATCGCGTGCGATTATTTCAAGTAATGGGCGTTCTTTTCTATCCATTTTGTTGCGCCTGTTTTGCTATTAATAACATTTCGGTGATTTCGTTAAACCCTTTTTGATTACTATAATCAATAGCTTGTTGTTCAGCTTTGTTATAAATCAATGTATCGCAACCGTGTTTTATTAATTCTTTCACTATATCTTTTTTACCGCCTACCGCAGCATAATGTAATGCGCTACTACCTGCGGCATCAAGTGCATCAATATCAGCCTCTTTCTCAAGTAATAGCTTAATCATACTTAAGTGACCTTGTTTAGCTGCAACATGTATTAGGCTTTCGCCTTCACAGCTAATTGCATGATAGTTATCATTACTATAATTTAGTTGTTCGATAACTAAGTCTAAATATGAATTGAGTACAAACTCTTTATTGGTATTTTTACTGTAATTTACATCGACGCCTGCATTTAAAAATGCTGAGACGATATCTTTTTGGTTATTAGCACACGCAAGCCAAATAGACGATACGCCTTCATTAGATTCGATAAGCGGATCAGCACCTTGCTCTAGCAGGTATTTAACAAGCATATTGTTGTGTTTAGTGCAGGCAATGAATAACGGTGTATAGCCATCGTCATTAGCGATATTTATATCGCTACCATGTTCTAGTAGCAAAGTGACTAAGTGTTTATTGATTAATGCTGTTGCTATCAATAACGCGTTATTACCATTTTTGTCACTGTGGTCAATATCGGCGCCTTGATCTAATAAATTGCTTACAACATCACGTTTTCGATTACTAACCGCCAGTAATAATGGACTGTCTGAATTTGTATTGGTTAAATTGATATCTAATCCGGCATCAATTAAAGGGCTTAATAACGCATTTTGGCCTGTTATGGCGATTAGGTGAAGTAGACTATTACCTTGGTAATCACTAATATCAGGACGGGCTCCGAGTTCAAGTAGCAACTCTGCTGCCGGCTTTTGTCGAGCCTTTATAGCCATAAATAAAGCCGTCCTACCTTGATGATCTTCATAGTCAATTTTTGCTCCACTTTCCAATAGCTCGGACATTATATCAACGTATCCGTTAGCCGATGCATAGTGCAATGCTGTACAGCCGTGCGAATTAGTATAATTAGGATCAAGGTCTTTTTCTTGTGATAAGAGCAACTGAGCAATACGGCGATTACCGTCAGCGCATGCTTTAATAAATGATTCTGACATATCTTTCCTTGTCGATTATGAGTGTAGCGTATAACGTGTTATTAATATTTTTATACTAGCAAGAAATAGCATGATGAGAAAGCGAGTAAGCCGCGCAGGAGCTGAAGTTGCCATCTCCATGAATTTATATATTACAAATATTTTCAATTGGTTACACTACATTTTTGTGTGCAATTCAATACTACACAAGCAGTTTATGAACTTAATCTTATTATGAGTTAAGAATGAACGGTTCGTGGTGTTGTCAATTATTTTGGTGTGCTGTTCAGCCTGCTTTGGTATTTTATTTCGCGGTTTATTTTTATTGGGATTATAAAAACGTCTTGGTTTAAGATGTTGTGGGGAAGTGAAAATTAAGTAAAACTACTGCGTTTTTTACAACCCCTTACCTATACTCATTTAAGTAACAAAGAGTTAGTCGCCCAAGGCATTTTGATAGCGCGTGTCTGAAATTTATTCGAAAAACTCGATCCTCATTCTTTCAGAACAAAGTAACTTATATATTTTATCGTTTCCATTTACTTGAGCAAACTCCTCTGGGGTCAATCCTTGGTTATCTTTTGATTCTAATAGTTGCCCACGTTTACAAAAAATACCGGTTCCGGGTAGAAGTGATAATAAAAACCAAATGATATCTTCATCTCCTCGCAGAGCAGCATAATATATAGCGGAGCGCCCGGTACTGTCTTTTTTAAACATTTCATCATCTATAGCAAGACTTTTATATTCGGAGTATATGAACTGCTTAATTTTGTCTAGGTTTAAATTCTCAATACTTAACATTAATTCTGTTTTGCCTGAAATATTCATATAATTTATTTTATTCCATAATTTGGCTGAAGTTAGTATTTTCGTTTTTCTTTAAATTGTATTTTAATAACTTTGTAATATTTATTGCAAGTAGGGTAGCGTTTTTTGCCTTGTTTGTATAGAATTCTAAATGATAACTATTATTGCCTACATCTTCAGCTAATTGCCTAGTAGGTTACATTTAAAATTTTTTTGAGTGCAAACTTAATTGATTAAGCTGTGTTATATCTAAGAGATAGAATGAATACAATTAAACGAATCCAAATATCAGCGCTTTCAATTGCGATAAGTGCAATTTTATCACCTTCAGTATACGCAACTACGGCGTCATCAAGCATTGAGAAAATAGCTGTTTCGGGTGTTAGGCAAGCTTTTCGCGGCGATGTGCCTTTAAGTGAACAACCACAAAGTATTGAATTTATATCTGCAGAAAACCTTGATGATGCAGGGGTGACCACACTCACAGATATATTTGATTTAACGCCGAGTATTTCTGAACAAAATGATTTTGGTGGATTGTGGGAAAGCTTTGCAATACGTGGTTTAGTAGGTGATGAGAATATTCCTTCAGGCTTTTTAATTAATGGCTTTTCATCTGGTCGAAGTTTTAGCGGCACCCGTGATACCAGTAATATTGATTATGTAGAAGTGATGAAAGGCCCAGGCTCTGCACTTTATGGCCGCTCTGAGCCTGGTGGTACTATTAACATTATTACTAAAAAGCCACAATTTGAAGAACAAGGCTCTGTAAAAATAAGCGCAGGTAGTTGGCAAAGTTATCGCGGTGAAGGCGACTACACTAATGCAATTACCGAACAACTCGCCTTTAGAGTAAACGGCGCGATTGAAGAAAGTGAAAGCTTTAGAGACTACCACGAAAATAAAAAAACGGTGATAACGCCTTCAATATTATGGTTAATTTCCGACACAACAAAGTTAAATTATGAACTAGAATATGTCGACCAAAGTGTGACGTTTGACCGTGGTATTGTTGCCGTAGACGGAAAGGTAGATGCATTACCCATTGATACTTTTTTAGGTGAACCAAGTGATAAACCAACAGAGGTTGATGCGATTTCTCATCAACTTACCTTTGAGCACCAAATAGGGCAATGGTCGCTTTTAAATGGGTTTAGCTATAGCGACTCTAAATTTATAAGCGAATCGAGCGATGCAGAACTGGCACCAGGGCGGCAGGTTTACTTTACTGATGGCGAAACTTTAAGTAGACAACATAACGAGCGCGATTTTCAAACTAAAAATATTTCTGCGCGTACCGAGCTTAGTGGCAGCGTAACAGCAGCTGGGTTTACCCACCATTTATTAATAGGTGCCGACGCCAGCAAGTTTGATTTTGACAAACTCTGGTACAGATATCGCCCTACGCTTGAAGATACGCGCTATGCAATCAATATGTATAACCCTGTGTATGGGCAAACAGCACCCGAAGGTTCACTTTTATACAACAGCACTGAAGTACAGCACAGTTACGGGGTTTATATTCAAGATCAAATCGACATCACTGAGCAATGGAAAATGCAAGTGGGCGGCCGTTATGATTGGTTTGATCAGCAAATAGATAATCACATCAATCAAAGTCAGTCTAAGAGTGACCAAAGTACATTTAGTCCACGGGTTGGTTTAGTGTACTCCTACTCAGACGATATACAATATTACACCAGCTACTCTGAAGGTTTTAGGCCAAACAGCGGTTACGACATAAATGGTGATGCATTTAAGCCGGAATCAACAACCTCTATTGAGGCGGGTATTAAATTTAGCACCGATACCCTAAATGGTAGCTTTACCGTATTTAGCGCCGAAAAAAGCAATATGCTAACTACAGATCTGCAAGCGGGTGTGTCGACAGCATTAGGAGAGGTAACTAGCGAAGGGGTTGAGTTTGATTTGCACGGTTATATTACAGAGCGCACCTCATTTGATTTTGCCTATACTTACACCGATGCAAAAACAGCAAACGATACGGTTAATACAGATTGGTGGGTAAAACTGCCAAAAGGTAGCCCATTACTAAATATCCCTAAACATAGTGCAAATGTGCGCCTTAAAAGAGATTTAAATGACTTAATCGATTTAAATGCGACTATTGGTATAGCTTTACAGTATGAAGGTGAACGTTTAGGTGAAACAATTGATCCTACGTATTACTTACCTTCGTATACGCTGGTGAATCTGTTTGCAACTTACAACGTTAATGATGATGTGAGTGTACAGTTAAATGTAAATAACGTTCTGGATAAAGAATATTACTCAAACTCTTACTCTGCAATTTGGACTCAACCCGGTGAGCCGGTAAATTATAAGCTGAGCTTAAAATATAGCTTTTAATTTATAGTAAAAAACCATTTAGCCGCAGTACTACTGCGGCTAAATGGTCTCGTGTGTATTGTCAGTTGGGCTTTACTAACTTGTAGCTAACTGCGTGACTTATATTACAAAACCGCATAAAACAATACTTTGTGTAACACGGCAGCAATAAATTCATTGAATAAGGGTTCTAAACATCAAGTTGACTGGGAAAAGCCAATTTTATCATCACTTTAAGCTTAATTTAGACAATACAGGTTACTACAGGTTTCCAAGTGACAGAGTTATTTTTAATTTAAAACTATTTAAAAATAAATAGTCCAACAGATTAAAGGCAGGTTTTGTTTATGTGTAACAATTAAATTATTACACATAAACACCGTATCGGAAGCAGACCATTACATCAGATTAGTTATTTTGTAAAACACTGGCTCTATCTAAACAAGAAAGTGTTGCTTGGCCTTGCTGCTTATAAAGTTCTGCTATTTCCTCTCTGCCTTGTGCTGCTTTATCTAAACAATACAATAACTCGTCTGGGCGCATTAATTTTATATTTATAGGTAAAAAGTTAAGATGATCATGATTTATATGCGCATTATCTAAACCAATAAACATACCTATATTACCGTCAGGGTGATCTACTGACCATTCTTCAGGTGCGCCATCCATGTCTAATTGTAATGTAAGAAAACGGTGTTTTTTGAGGCGCTCTTTAAAGTTATCGATATTGGGTATTATACCGCCAATGGTTTGAATTAGGTTCATCTGCCAAGAGCTGTTGAATCTTTGAATGGGTTCATTGGTCTCTAGATATACCTCAAATGGTGCTTCAGGACTTGATAAGCCACTTGTAGCAACGATTTGATTTTCCCATTCTGGTGGTGTAACCAAAACAATATCTCGCGTGCTGCCATGCCAGTGAGGGTAACCTGCTAAATAAGGATTCAAAAAGCTCAGCTCTAATGTTTCGTTTATTTCACCGGCTTGTTGCCAATAAGATGATAATATTGCTTGCTCTGATTCAGTTTGTTGCTGATCATCTGAATTGCCTTGCAAAAATATGATCTTATCATAACTGCCCCTTTTCCATGGGCATGACATATCATCTGGCAAGCCTTCCCAAGATTCTATGGCTAAATGAAAGTCGCGACTCAATGAGTCAAACTCAGCAGCATCAGCATCTAGTCCAGTGTAGATTATATAATCTTCATCAAACTTAGTTTTAACGTCGTAACTACCATCACTTTCTAATTCAAAACGAGCTTTGTTCCAAGGTATATCCGATTCGTCTTTCTTCATCATTTTATAAAGTGCATAAAATGCTTCATCACACTGAGAATATTTCAACACTCCATCGATTATATCTACACTATAAAATTTTTCTTCACCGCCTGTATAGTAAGTCCCTGCCATAAAACCACAGGTATTTTCTCGACTCAGGCCGATATCACAATAAGCTTTATGCCACTGTTCGGGTAATGCGTCGAACATTGATTGGCCAATATGCTGGTGAATTTCTTCTGCTGAATTAAACATTATTACTCCTAGAGATTAAAATTAAACATCCTGGTCAGTTAATTGGATCTGGCGTTCTTTAAAGCTGCTAATTAATTTTTTTGATGGATTACTGTGCTCTAAACCGATGACTTGTTGTAAGTTAGGCAGCAGTGGCAAGTCTTTTGATGCTTTATTGCTTACCTTTAACACCTCATCTCCACAGCCTGGATCCCAAAAAGGCCATATCTGAGCATAAACATCTGCGCCGCCATCGACACCGCAATCTTGTGTCAACGAAGTGACTTTCGCTAACAATTCCTCAGAGATATCAAGCCCTTTAAAATAAGCCAGTGCCTCAGGTATAACTTCATACCCTTCTTGCTCTTTATCAATTTCTCGCAGGTGGTATTGGGCTATAAACTGGGTAAGGTCAAACTTAGGGGTTAATAAATTTTTTTTATACATCAGCTCTTCGATAACAAGTAACTTAAAATGCAGGTCGCTAAATTTGATCTTAGGCGTTTTATTAATAGGAAATACTTTGGGGGTGTTTTTAAGGGCTAAAGTCTGTGCGATAAGTTGATCAAGATGTACTTTTGTTTTACTGTCTGGAGTAAGTTTTGAAAGATTCTCTAAAAATGTAATGGTATTATTTTTCACCATTAAAATTTTAGCAGCCTTGTTATAGCCCGCATTTATAAAGGCAATAGGGTCATTTTCAATATTTGCTATTTCTTGGTTATATTCTTTAACTCGTTTTTTGATAACCTGAGCATTGTAGTTACCTTCATTTAATTTTTTTATATAACCCTTTATTTCGGCAATCTTAGTTTTTGGAGTTGGATATATGCTATAGCCATTCAAGACGCCTTGAGTTATAAAGTAATCAATTTGGTCATCACTCCAATGTGAAATATGAGTTGAAAGTAACTTTAAGACCTCTTTTGATTTTTTATAGAAAAAGTCGCTTTTTTCGGTATAAAAACCAATCATTTCGCTAACTAAAATATAGAGTAGTAAATCACGATTTTCATCGTTTTGTTCGCTACATACAATGTCATTAATTAATTGTGTATATTGCTCTAATGGGTCTGAAGCTGATGGTAATAAACTGATTAGAAGGTTACTGGTATCTTGGTAAGGATAAGTGCGTAAAAACTTAAATGCTAAGTTGCCACCAATACGCTTTAAGTCGTCATATCCTTCACTGTGATAAGAAGGATGACAAAAATATAAAGAAATTAAATCACTCACCATCTCCCTTAAATCACCGTCCTCTGCAGGTGTTGGGTTTTGGATCAGTTGAGTGTTGGTCTCAAGTAACAGCTGCTCTATTTCACTCTCTAATAACTCTGTGTGCGTAAGTAAAGCATGATGAGATTTTTTGTCAAAAATAACTTTATAATCTGATGAACTAAATAGCTGTAAAAAATAATATAATTTCGCAGGTTGGCTTTGACCTTCACGAAATAATCTTAATTCTTTAATTAGTGATGAATAAAGTTGTAAAAGCGTTGTTTGATCAAAGACGTCTTTCCATTGACGGTTTATCTTATCTTTTAATGACTTGTTTAATTTTTGTGTATTTAAATCCAGTTCATCCAAGTCAGGAATAAACGTTTTAAAAAATGGCATATAGATACTCATTAATAAAAATAAAAAGGCTGTTTTTAATTTCACAGAAAAATAGTTTAGATATTAAATAATCATAACTTATCTCGGGAGTAAAAGTAATTGTTAGTTATTTTGGTAATAGGTGGCAATATAGAAATTAAAATATGTATTTTTCTGTATTGATATAGAAACTTTATTCAGCCTGCACCTCCGTACCTATTAAGTCGTCAATATAAGCGAGTTCTTCGCTAAAAATACCATTAATAAATGCACTTTGTTCACTCATTACAGCGTCATTAGGTTGGGCTTGGAAGTCTTGTTGGCATCTGACAAGTTCGTTGACTAACCATGGGCATTTGTCGGTTGCCGTGGTTATTGCTGTTTTTAAAAAAGAGGGCCATTTTATTTTTTGTAAATTAAAGCGGTAAAGCGTGACGGCGATATGACTATACGCTTGTTGCTCAAGAGATGGTGGGTTATCACTATTTGCAGTATCACTATTTGCAGTATCACTATTTAGCAGCTTACTACTGATAAGTGCTTGTTGCAGAGCGACTTGTTGTGATTTACTTAAAAAAATCGTTGTCATAATGCGTCGGAGGCCTTGGTTGCAATTAAAGATGGCATTTAATAGGAAGGTTAAGCAAGGCGTTTCATGACTCATGCAGCACCTAAAATGCAGCAACAGTGATAGCAAAATTGGGCTGACTCTTTACTGAATTAAGCAAATACAATTGTAATCGGGTGGATGATTTTAAACCGTAATGCCATAAATAGACACCATACATACAGGCCGTGTTATGTTTTTGATTAACTTTATAAAAGCAATAACTTACTAAACCCATATACAACTATATGGATGCATAAATTAGAACTGTGCATGGGGGAGCTAGCAAGCACACTTGCAGATTATAATAAGCTATTGTTTAACTAATATCAGCTCAGCAATAGCTTATTAATTTAATGTAATGGGTGTTATTTTTGCTGTTGCGTTATCCAGTCATTTATTACTTCTTCAAGTACTGCAATTGGCAGCGAGCCTTGGCCTATAACTGTGTCGTGAAAGCTGCGAATGTCAAAATCAGCGCCAAGTTCTTTTTCAGCTTTTGCACGTAGTTCACGTATTTTTAGCTCGCCCATTTTGTAAGAAAGCGCTTGTGCAGGCCAAGAGATATAACGATCTATTTGATCTTCTACGGCACTTTGTGGCAATGCAGTATGTTCGCTCAGGTAGTTAATTGCGCGCTCTCGACTCCAGCCGAATGCATGAATGCCGGTATCAACAACCAACCTAACTGCACGCCACATTTCATATCCTAATCTGCCAAAATCACTGTATGGATCTTGATAAAAGCCGGCTTCTTTACCTAAACGCTCTGCGTAAAGACCCCAACCTTCACCAAATGCTGAATGGCTTAAGGTACGCCGAAATGGTGGCACATCCAGTTCCATTGCAATTGCATTTTGTAAGTGATGCCCTGGTATGGCTTCATGTAAGCTCAAGGCTTCTAAATTATATAAAGGTTGCAACGAAGGGGTTGAAGCTAAAAAGTAAGTGCCAGCAGAGCGGTTATCTGCTGGTGGCATATAAAAAGCGCCTCGACTGGCAGAGTCTTTAATAGCAAACGTATTACGTGGTAAATGACCAAAATAGGTCGGCAACTTGCCATACATTTTTTGTGTAATGAAAGCGGCTTTTTCTAATAAATCTTGTTTGTCTTTTGCATAAAACTGTGGAGCAGTTGCTAGAAACTGCAGAAAATCAGCATACGAACCCTTAAAGTTTAGTGAATCAATAATAGCCTGCATTTCAGCTTTAATACGCGCCACTTCTTGTAGACCAAGCTCATGAATTTCTTCTGGCGTAGCTTGTGTGGTGGTGTAATAACTTACTGCATACTTATAATATTCAAGCCCGCCTTTAACGCTTGAAATACCGGGATCTGTTCTGCAATTTGGCATGTAATCATCAACAAAAAAATCATAAAAATGCTGATAAGCAGGAACCACCTTATTGCTAATTAGGGCTTTCGCTTTTTCTTGATAGGCTGCTTTTTGTTGTTGGCTAAAGGTGTTGGGCATACGTGTAAACGGTTCATACAAGGCAATGTTTTGTGGCTCTTTTTCGATATGTTTACTGATGCTTTTATGATAATTTTTAAAGCTCTCGCAATAGTGTGTGTAGCCTTGTTGTATGCCTTCTTTCATGAGGTTGATGTTTTCTTGGTTAAAGCGTGGGTAGTCGCTCAAACTAACCAAAAAATTGTCGTAATCGGTGGTAGTTAAAAACGCCATATTAGCAGGGGCCTCGGCAAAATATGTATGCCAGCCGCTTAAAAAGTTAATAGGAAAGTACTTATCAAGTGACTGGTAACTTTGTTGCTCTGTTTCGCGCTCGTATTTAAAAAGCCGATAATTCATCAGTTGTTCTTTACTGAGTGATTTTGGGTTAATGGCAGCTAATTTGTGCAGCACTTGGTCGTTATAAGTTTGGCGCTTACTTATGGCTTGCTCACTCCAGCGAGCCAGCTTTCCATTGGGTTTCCATCCATCGGGGTCGGTGCGAAAAAATACTTTTTCGCTTTTTGCATGTTGCCAGTGTTGGTCAATAATATTTTTTAAATCGGTATTGTCATCAGCCAGACTTGGCAATGACACCATAGTTAAAGAAAGAGCCAAGAGATTTGTTTTATACATGTTGTTTCTCATAATTAGCGAGTTAGTTTTTTATAAAGGGTAGGCAGTGATTTTTTGAGTGCGTACCAAGCTATATAAAATTTATTGTTTTATAGGTTAAGCGTATCAAATTAACGATATGAATGCGCTGACCTTGAACAGCAATACAGAGAAAATTGGCAAGTATGTTGCAAACAGAGCAACTCATTGATATTTAAAACATTAATGGAGCGCTTTCGGTTAAGGTACTTAGCGAAAACTAAAGTGTATATCGTTCACGCTTTTTATTGAATGTATCCCCCCTGCAGATGACAGCCTATGAGTGGTCATTTTTAGTTACTTTTACGCTAGTATTATTTTATAAAGTAAATCATTCTTTATTATTGTATTATAATTTCAGTGTACTACCTTTGTATTGTTAGTTTTTTGCTAATGACATTATTGATATATCAGTTTACATCTGATGGGTAACCTAATTTAAGGACGATTTTATGACGATTGGAAGTACACCTAAAAAAACACTATATAAAGCCAAGCGCCTTTCACTGGCATTATTGCTCGCTTGTTCCACTACAAGTTATGCAGCGGTTGAAAAGTTAACCGTCAGTGGTAATCAAATATTAGCTGGTGATGAGGCAAAGAGCTTTGCTGGTTCAAGCTTATTTTGGAGCAATACAGGTTGGGGCGGCGAAAAGTTTTATACCGCGCAAACGGTTGCCAATGCGAAACAGGAATTTGGCGCTAATATCATTCGTGCTGCGATCGGTCACGGACAAAATACCTCAGGCAGTTTGAATGACGATTGGGACGGTAATATTACTCGTCTTGATACAGTTGTTGATGCAGCAATCGCAGAAGATATGTATGTCATTATTGATTTTCATAGTCACGAAGCGCATACCGACACTGATATGGCGATCCGGTTTTTTGAACGAGCAGCCACTAAATATGGCGACTACGACAACGTTATTTATGAAATTTATAACGAGCCACTACAGATATCGTGGGCTAACGATATAAAACCTTACGCCAACACCGTTATTGATAAGATCAGAGCTATAGATCCTGATAATTTAATTATTGTTGGTACGCCTACTTGGTCACAAGATGTTGATATTGCCTCAAAAGATCCGATAGATCGCTACAATATTGCTTATACCTTACATTTTTATGCAGGTACGCATGGTGAGTCACTTAGAAATAAGGCGCAGACGGCTTTAAATAATGGGATTGCTTTATTTGCAACTGAATGGGGCGCAGTCAATGCTGATGGTAATGGTGGTGTAAATAGCAACGAAACTGACGCGTGGATGGCTTTTCTTAAATCAAATACTATTAGCCACGCTAATTGGGCCTTAAATGACAAAGATGAAGGTGCATCAACCTTTCTTCCTGGTGGTAGCTGGGATTCACTAAGTGCATCGGGGCAGAAGATAAAAGATATTCTACTAAATTGGGATATGAATAATGCACCGCTTGACTCAGATGAAGATGGTGTAATTGATTCACAAGATCAATGCCCTAACACACTGCCGAATACACCCGTAGATTCTATTGGGTGTGCGGCTACAGACTCAGATGGCGATGGCGTAATTGACGTACAAGATCAATGCCCCAATACACCAGAAGGTACTGATGTCGATTCCTCGGGTTGTGCTGTTACAACAGGAACAAGTTGTACTGAGGTAAAAACGTATCCAAATTGGGTTAGAAAGCATTATCCTGCAGGCCCTTACACACATAACGAAGCTGGCGACCAAATTCAGTATCAGGGCAATGTTTATAAGGCGAACTGGTATACAAATAGCCTGCCTGGTAGTGATAGTTCATGGACATTTGTTAAAAGTTGCAGCTAAGTCATACTTGTTTTTAAATAAATAGGTAGAGCGCAGTCGCTTTACCTATTTTATTGATTTTTATAGAAATAGGATTATAGACAATCTTCGAATTCATGACGTCAGGGTTGACTCTTTACTAAAATACAATCGTAATTGGATTGGCGGTTTTAAAAATCTAGCTGATAAGCTGGGGTGGATTTTTCTTTTGCGGATCCACATAACTTATAGCTTCTCCAGAAAACTAATCACTCATTGAGATCGACACAAGACCTACAACAGTACAATATAAGTCTATGCTTTAATTGATTTTGAAAAGAGGCTTTCATTGGATTCACTCACACAGGTTGTGCTTGGTAGTGCAGTTGCTTATACAGTATTAGGTAATAAGCTGGGCCGTAAGTCGTTATTAGTTGGAGCGGCGTTTGGCACGTTACCTGATTTAGATGTGCTCATTAATTTTGGTGGTGATGTCGAAAACTTTGTCTATCACCGCAGTTTTAGTCATTCTTTGCTTATACAGCTGTTAGTAAGCCCCTTGTTTGCATGGCTTTTACTTAAAATGGATTGGGCAAAAGATGTATCGTTGCGGCGCTGGTCTGTCGCTCTATTTTTAATTTTAAGTACTCACTCATTGCTTGATAGTTTTACCGTTTATGGAACACAATTGCTGTGGCCACTGACGACTTACCCCTTTGGTATATCGAGCATATTTATTATTGATCCTGCGTATACTTTGCCATTGTTACTCTCTTGTATAGCGCTTTGCTTGGCGCGGATGCGGCCTTACGCACAGCGTATAAATACTGCTGCGTTAATCGTCAGTTCGCTTTATTTAGCTTGGGGGTTGGCGGCTAAATGGCATATCGAAGATAAAATACATCAGGCACTAAATACCCAAAATATCATATTTAAGCACTTTGAAAGTACACCAACGCCATTTAATACCTTGTTGTGGCGGGCTGTGGCCGTTACCGAGTTTGGGCATTATGAGATTTATGCCTCTGTGTTTGATGACGCAGACAACGTTGATATGCAATTTTACCCTAGCGAAAATACGCTACTAGCAAAGCTTGATGATGCAAGGCAGATCAAGTTACTGCAAGCATTTACTAAAGGCCTTTATGGTGTTTATCAACAAGATGAACAAGTGATTATGAGTGATTTAAGAATGGGCCTTGAAGGTTATTATGTATTCTCATTTGTGGTTGCACAGCAAAAAGATCAGCAGTTGATCCCAGGTTCTTATCAACAACTCAGCAACCGATTTCCACTTGATAAGCTCGGGCTTATTTTTGCGCGTATTACTGACCCAAATATCGATTTAGCAACTACCGTAAAAGAGCCCACATCTCCCTGAAATAGATTGCTGGGTTAGGCCTTCTATTTTGTTAATAATTATGTGGCTATTAGCCAACTATCGCTGGGTACCAATTTGCTAACACTACACCAAATAAGCCCACTAAAAATACAATGGATATCAACATCATTAAAGCTGCGGTGGCGATTGTTATCATTTTATTAGATGTTTTCCCCGCATACCTAACCAGTTCAGCAATGAGCAATGGCATCACATAAGAACATACGCTAACAGCTAACACGGTTGGGCCTGTGAACGTTGTAGTATCAATCCCGAGTGAGCCAAACGTTAAAAACCAGGCAAAAATTATTAACCTAAAAAATAGCACGCCGTTTGCTGCAAGGTATAAACGAATTGCCCATATTTGATGCGAATTTATATTACGCCCTCTAGCAGCCAGCACTGCAAATATGCTCGATAAAATAACCATACCACCACCAAACATTGTCAGGCTATGCATTAGCAGGTTGCCTACTGTGCCTCTAACAATCATAAGGTACATTCCTGCGATTGAAATGGTACAAGCTAACAGTACGAATACGCGGCCGTTATAGCGATGAAACTTAGTATATTTTGCTCTTATTGCGGGGATTAATTGCAAACTCCCGCCGATTATCATTACTACGGCAAGTAGCACATGCGTGGCATAGATCAAATTACCGATGGGGTCGCTCGCAACATAGGCGGTATTGTTAAAGCGGACCCAGCCAGATAAACCTGTAGTAACGCTAGTCAGGGCATACCCCAAAATAAGGTAAATTACAAAGCAACCTTGTGCCATTAGTAAGCAAATAAACCATATTTTTTTACTGTTTTCGAGCAGCCTATTTGGGGTTGTTTTCATTTTTTGCATTAACATGTACTTTTCCATTAAATCGTTTCAATAGCCAAATATAAAGACTTTCAGGGCGAATACTTCTCAAATTCGAAACTTGAGCAACGATATATGGATAATTTTTACGGTTAGTTACTGACACATTCACTAACAAAGTCTTTTTGCCATCGCTAGAGTTACTTTGTATTATACAAGTTAAAGCAACGTTGTTTATACAACGTCATTTTAAGAGCGACCTGTTATGCAAAATAATTCTCCTTATTACCTTCTCGTCTTTGTGTGCATGGGGTTGATGTTATTTAATGCACTGAAAAAAGATAAGCAACTGGTTCACTATTTGTTTGCACTATTTTGTGGCTCGCTCTGTATGGTTGGGGCGCAAAAACTCAGTGCGTCAAGTGTCGGAGGGTATCAATACCTAATAGGGCTATTTACTTGCGCTACATGTAATGTTTCATGGTTGATTGCTAGAGCGTTATTTCGTGAAAACAAGCCAATTTCTCGCAGGCATATCGTTTTTGCTGCAACTATTGCAGGCTTGATAATGTTTAACCAAACATGGCATTACTTAGTGAGTTTTGATCCTCAGCCATTACCTACCAGTGATATAATGTGGCGCTTAAAGCAAGGGGTGAATGAAGTAACCATGTTGCTTTCATCAAGCATACTTGTGCTCTCTTTTTGGGAGGCAATAAGAGGCTACAGTGAAAAAACAGTGTCACAAAAAATGCAATCAGTGATCTTTGCCAGCGCTTGGTTTTTAGCTGTGTTTAATGCAAGTGTATTACCTAAGCTAATGTTTAGTAAGACTGAAATTGAGCTATATAATCCCATTATTATTACCTCATCTGCACTACTAATTGTGCTTGCGATGCAAACATTAATGTTTCTTCAAGCGAGAGATAAAAATAGCCAAGGTATTAAAAATGAGGGCGATACAGTTAGTATTTTTAATGACATTGAGATAACTGAAAACACCAATAAACATGAACAAATCGATGTTGCCCCTGAATTAATCGATGGCATTGATCAACTTATCAATAAGCAACAGCTATTCTTGCAAACAAATCTTAAAATTTCAGATTTTGCTCAAGTATTACAAGTACCTGAATATAAAATCAGCCGAGCTATTCGCTATCACTACAAAGTAGCCAACTTTAATCTGTTTATTAATCAATATCGTGTTAAATATGCGCAAGTTTTATTGGCAAGTGAGGATGCTAAAGGTTGGAGCATTTTAAGCATCGCGCTTGAAAGCGGCTTTTCTTCTTTAGCGACTTTTAACCGGGTGTTTAAAAGTATTGTGGGTGAAATTCCTAATGAATACCGAAAACAAAGCAGCAATCATCCTAATATAAGGGGTAGGGAACTTGTTGATTAGTGAGTTGTAGGTTTGTTTTTATAGTTAATCAAGAATATTAGATGTGAATCAACCACACTAAATTGAAAGTATAAGGTGCTATAAACATAAAAGCCGCTCATAGAGCGGCTGAATACTGAGGAGCTACTTTGAAAATTCTGGACAAGTTTTATCTTGTATTTGCTTTAAATCGTACTGCATAAAGCCTGCCTCGCCAAATACATCGGTGCCGTTCAAGTAATACTTACCTTGCTCTTCATTCGGGTTTTTAATGTCATAACCCAATACTTTAGCCACTTGCAGACTAATTAAATAATGGTTAGGCATACAACCTAATTCTTTTTTAATTCGAGTTATTTCATTTTTTGGAATATCAACACCGTAAAACATAAATGGTACCCGGGCGATATCCATATCGACAGCGTTATGTCCAAAACGACCATCTTGCCCTGTCAGTTCACCATGATCTGGCGTGAAGAATATATATGTTGGTTTACCTGAATCTTTAAAGAATTCATAAATGTTAGCTATCACCTTTTGTGTGTAAAGTACTGAGTTATCGTAGCTATTCAGCATGTACTTTTCATAGGGTTGCTCATCAACAGGATACACTTCTTGAGTTTTAGGGTAATTAGCTACATAAGGTGCATGAGCGCTGCGCATATGTAACGTAATAAATTGGGGCTTATTGTAATCCAGATTCATGGAATTAAGTTCGAGCAATAAACGATCATCATAATCTCCATCGAACTGATCTAGATGCTTATCTTCTTTCCAGGTATCAATATCCCCAAGTGAAAATGCATAGGTTAAACCTCCTGCATTTTTTTGTGTAGTAATGTAATGGGTTTCAAACCCTTGACGCTTAGCTAACCGAAACAAAGCAGTGTCCATTTTACTTATATGGACTGCATTATTAGGCTCATATACGGTGTTAAAAAATAAGCTAAGAGATACTCGTGTTGAAACAGCGCTTGAGATCGCAGGCAAATAAAAGAAATTAGGGTCTTGTTTATACGGCATTAAATCTGGCGTTGTATCTCTTTGATAACCATATAAACCCATATTGTAATAACTCAGGCTTTCACCCATTAAAATTACAATATTTGCATCCGCAGGTTCGCCTTTGCTCAATTGATAAGGTTGATAGCTAGGCATTTCTTTACGTAATCCCAGAATCATTTTTAACTGGCGAGCGCTAAAGAATGACACACTGTATAAGCCATTTTTCATAGCTGAGTGCGCAATATTAGGCTGGTATTTTTGAGAGCTCTTAGAACCTAAAGACTGTAAAAAGGGTAACGTGAGCAATAATACAAACAACACCGAGATATAAGGTACGGTAAAACTGGTTTTATGGTATTTGTTATAGGTGAAATACGCTAAGCCATAAAATGCCATGGATAAAAAGAACGCTGGTAGCATAAATTTCAAACCATCAGCAAAGCCAATTAGTGCATCATGCATTTCACCCATCATTAGCACCATATCAAAAGCACTGTAAAAGCCGCCAAAGTATTGGAAGTACATCAGTTCAGAGGCCTGCATTAGAGCCATTATCAGTAAAACAATATTGTTAAGTTTAGGGGTGCGGCTTAACAGCATGAAGACCATTAACAGTAAGGTAATGATAATGCTTTTGAAGTTATAACCGGCCAAGTAGTTATGATTAAACAAGCCATAAATGACATCCGGCATCAGTGCGAATGCCCATAGGGCCAAAAGCGTTAAGAGGGTATGTTTAAATTGTTGCACGTGCAGTTCCACTATTCAGGTTTGCAGGCATTGTAATAAAAATCACATGCAAAGGCATGAGTATTTGAAATAATGTATGAATTTTAACTATTAGGTTTTATACCTCTTTGGTCTGATGCCTTTTATTGCTTCTTTATGATGTGCTCACTCTCAGTAAATAAAGATATTTATGAAAAAGATCTTTATTTTTTTACACCTGCAAGATCAGTACACTAGCATTCGGCTGTCGTGCATTTGTGCGTTCAGTGTTGATTGTATTTTCCTTAAAAATGCTTGTTAATATGTGGTATATATTAGTTACCTGTAAGGTAATATCAATTAGTATACTTTTAGTAACCTAGTTACATTTTTAGGAGAGTTAATGGGCGGCAAGTGGAAAGGCTCGAGTATTTATCATCTAAAAGGTGGGCTTGTTCGCTTTAATGATTTAACTCGCCTGTTAGGAGAAGTGAGTGAAAGCTCTTAATATAATGAAATATAAAGAGATATTACTTTGAACTACTTAGCTCATCTTTATTTAGCGCAGCCTACAGCAGACTCGCACTTTGGCAACTTGCTTGGTGATTTTGGCGGCAATAGGCATGTAAAGCAATTGCCAATCACGGTAAAAAATGCACTAGATAACCACTATCTAGTCGACAAGTTTACAGATACTCACCCTTTAGTGAAAGAAGCTAAACAGTATTTTTCGCCTCAGCGTAAACGCTTTGCGGGTGTCGCTATTGATGTGGTGTTCGATCATTTTTTAATTCAGCATTGGCAACGGTTTAACGATCAACCGCTAAGTGACTTTAAGCAAATCAGTTATAGGCTTTTGGGTAAGCGTACACCCGTTATGCCGCCAAGAATGCAAAGTGTTGTAAAACATATGACGCAGAATGATTGGTTTAAAGAATACGAAACCGTCGAAGGGGTCGGGGTTGCACTTGATAATATTGCCAAGCGCATTCGCTTTACTAATACGTTTTCTGGCGCTGCTGCTGATATAGCCCGACACTACACTGAATTAGATGCTATGTTTTTAGCGTTTTTCCCTGAATTGATTAAACATGTTAAGCAACGAGGTCTTGAAGGAGCTCAAGATGCTAGTGTGTAAACTTTTTAAATGTAAGTCAGGTTCTAGCCTAAAATGATGCAATATTGATAATTAGCTTTTGATGGAATAAATTCTGACCAACAAAAAGCTCGCATCATACTAAAAACGGCTTGATTGATGGCTACTATCTGACTTAATCATCAGGCCCCTTTAGGGTGAAAACTAAATGCTTGCGCATGTCTTTTAAAATAACGCCTTTTTTAAGCATTGCACCACTTAAACGTTTTTGCCACTTTAATAAGTCAGGCTCTGCCGCTGTTAACGCCTGCTGATTCTCAAACTGAAAACACATTAGTAAAGAGCCTGGAAATAAGTGATATTCCACGTCAAACCAGCATTGCAGCATGCCAGTGAGTTCATTACGGCCTTGCTCTTCAATTGCATCAGCAACTTTAAGTACCAGTGCTTGTTGTTTTATTTGCACCGCAGAGAGTTTTTTCATCGTTTTAATCCAGTTAGAGGCCAAAGATATAGCCAGATGAGCGGATTATAACCGAGCTTGTCGACTGGCAACAACTTTGATAGTAGTTTTAGCCGAAACCACCTTATTATTTGATGTTAAAGCGGCTTATCGTAGGCATAAAGCGTGTTATTTTTTTACCAAGAGGGTGCTGAATAGTTTTTTGATCGCAACTTCCCTTGCTTTAGTGAGGGGGTGAATATAACTCAATCGTAAAAAGTTTTTATATTGCCCTGATGCTGAGAAAAGTGAGCCCGGGGTCATGACGATACCTTGTTGTAGTATTTCATTGTAACTTTTTTGGGTATCTATTGACTCATCTAACTCGACCCACATAGATATGCCGCCATTAGCTTGTGTAAAGCGTATATCCTCAGGCCAATGGGTTTGTAAAAAATTAATCAGCTCTGCTTGTTGTTGTTTAATTGCATATACGTGCTTATTTAGGTAGCGACGATAGTGACCATCTTCTATAAAAGTGGCTAATCCTTGTTGAATCGACCCACATGAAGAAAGTTGCGTAACGAGTTTAAGTTGAGTGATTTTATCATGCCACTTTCCTCCAAAAACCCATCCGATACGTAAATCTCTTGATAAGCTTTTTGAGAATGAACTACACAAAATTACTTGTCCTTGGGTGTCGAGACTTTTTAAAGACTCACTAACAAAAGGAGGAAAAGCCAGATCGCCGTAAATGTCGTCTTCGATAATACAAAAATCACTTTTCACTGCCAATTTAAGTAGCTCTTCTCTTGCTCTATGAGGCATACATGCACCTGTTGGCGTTGAGTAATTAGGTGAGACGACACATGCTTTTATGGGCCACTTGGCTATTTTTTTTGTCAGATCGTCAATGCTTATGCCGTGCTCGGGATCGCATGCTACTTCTATTATTTTTAGGTTAAGTTGTTCTAATATTTGCAATACCCCGTAAAAAGTTGGCGATTCAACAGCGACAGTGTCGCCTGGCGAACACGTGGCCATAAGAGAAATAAATAAACTGTGCTGACAGCCATTGGTAATGCAAAGCTCATCAGGTTTTTGGTTTAAACCACCATAGTGGTTAATTATTGCGTGCTTCAAACGCAAATCACCATCAGAACTATTATAGTAAAATGCTTTTTGACTTTGAGAAGAACGAAATGCTTTGTTTAAATGTCGATTAAGAACGGTTAAGTGAGTAGCATCTTCCTGCGCGCCAGCACTTGGTAAAATATCAAAGGCAGCACTGCGCGTCATAATGTCTTTTAAAATCGCAGGTACTGACACATTGCGTGGAGTAGATGATGTTTTGATTTGTTTTGGTAGCACTCGTTTAGGCGGCTTTATTTGCGTTACAAAGTAACCTGATTTAGGTTTTGCATAAATAAGTCCTTGTGATTCCAAGCGATGTAACGAATGTAATACGGTTGCTTTTGATAGGCCCTGTAGTTTGCAAAGCTCTCTCACTGAGGGCAACTTGCCTGTTGGAGTAAAGCTGTTAGCGTCAATTTTCTTTTTTAAGATAGCCTCAAGCTCTGTATATTTGAACTGTTTCATGCTCTCGCTCGTAGTGACAATCTGTACTCATTGTAAATTATTTTTCTGTGCCTGTACTGTAAAAAAAAGATATATACCATAGGTGATAAGTTTAATGTTTGCTCTGTAATTAACTAGGAGTAGGTTGGCGTTATGATAGATTTTACTGCTATTGATTTAGCTCGTATACAGTTTGCATTTACAGTCTCTTTTCATATTATTTTTCCAGCAATAACAATTGGCTTGGCAAGTTACCTTGCGGTACTTGAAGGGCTTTGGTTATACACGCGAAAGCCGATATACATGACGCTTTGTCGTTTTTGGATGAAAGTGTTTGCGGTAAATTTTGCTATGGGAGTGGTATCCGGCATCGTAATGGCTTATCAGTTTGGTACTAACTGGAGTCAGTTTTCTAATTTTGCTGGAGCTATTACGGGGCCATTACTCAGTTATGAGGTGATGACTGCGTTTTTCTTAGAAGCTGGCTTTCTTGGCGTTATGCTTTTTGGTTGGAATAAAGTTGGCGAAAAGCTTCACTTTACATCCACCTGTTTAGTGGCAATCGGTACGTTGATTTCAATGACTTGGATTTTGGCTTCTAACAGCTGGATGCAAACACCTCAAGGCTATGAAATTATTGATGGCCGAGCGGTTCCGGTTGACTGGTTTGAGATAATATTTAATCCTTCATTTCCTTATCGTTTAGTCCATATGGGCTTAGCCGCTTTTTTAGCGACAGCCTTGTTGGTAGGCGGATCTGGTGCATGGCATTTATTAAAAGGCTCGCACACTCAAGCGGCAAAAAAAATGTTGTCGATGGCAATGTGGATGTTGTTAATTATCGCACCATTGCAAGCTTTTGTAGGAGACGAACATGGCCTAAATACACTTGAGCATCAACCAATGAAAGTGGCAGCAATGGAAGGGCATTGGCATGAATCAGAACCTGGCGAAGGTGTCCCCTTAGTTTTATTCGGTTGGCCAAATATGGAAGAAGAGCGCAATGATTACGCTATAGAAATACCTCATCTTGCTAGCTTAATTTTAACGCATAGTCTTGATGGCACCATTGCACCATTAACATCTGTACCTCCTGAAGATCGCCCTTATGTACCAATTGTATTTTTTAGTTTTAGAATTATGGTCGCCTTAGGGTTATTGATGATTTTATTAGGCATAACAGGGTTAGTGTTACGTAAAAAAGGCCGATTATACGAGAAAAAATGGTTCTTAAGGTTTTGTGTTGTAATGGGCCCTGCTGGGTTGATTGCGATGCTAACAGGCTGGTTTGTCACAGAGGCTGGACGACAACCTTGGGTTGTATATGGGTTACAAAGAACGGTTGATGCAAGCTCTGCTCATTCGATGACGGCAATGAGTTATTCATTACTTACTTTTGTTGTTTTATATGTGTGTGTGTTTGGGGTCGGTGTGCGTTATATGTTAGCACTTATCAAAAAGGGCCCTGAACAAGTGTATGACAACGATAATAAAGATGATTTAAATAAACGCCCGGCTCGTCCGTTATCAGCGGCCGATGGTGTTGAGCTTTAGGAGATTAAATGATGGATTTTGATTTACCGAGTATCTGGGCACTCATTATTGGCTTTGGGTTAATGATGTATGTGTTTTTAGATGGTTTTGACTTAGGGATTGGCCTACTTTTCCCGCTGGTTAAAAATAAGCACGAAAGAGATATCATGGTTAACTCTGTTGCCCCAGTTTGGGATGGTAATGAAACGTGGCTAGTGCTTGGCGGGGCAGGCTTGTTAGCTGCATTTCCTATGGCTTACTCAGTTATATTATCAGCCTTATATGGGCCTATTTTAGTGATGTTATTTGGCTTAATATTACGAGGCGTTGCGTTTGAATTTCGCTTCAAAGCAACTGAGTCTCACCGCCCATTATGGGATAAGTTATTTTTTGCAGGCTCGTTTATGGCAACCTTTGCTCAAGGTGTAGCAATGGGCGCTGTTATTATTGGTTTTCCTGTTGAAAATGGTGAGTTTGCTGGTGGAGCTTTAGACTGGTTAACACCATTTAGCTTATTTACAGGGTGTAGTTTACTGTTTGCTTATGGCTTATTAGGTGCCACTTGGTTAGTGGTTAAAACAGAGCATAATTTGTATAAACAAATGCGTAAACTTATTAAGCCATTAACTATTTTATTAGCCTTGTGCATGTTAGGTATCAGTATTTATACACCACTTATCAACGCTGATGTAAAAGCAATGTGGTTTAATTGGTCAAATATTGTATACCTTGCTCCTTTGCCAATTATTACCGGTATTTTTGTTTTATTATTACTGGGCTCAGTAAACTCAAGTAAACACTATCGACCATTTATTTATGCGCTGTGTATGTTATTTATGGGATATTTAGGCTTATGTATTAGCCTTTGGCCAAATATTATTCCACCAAGTGTATCTATTTATGAAGCCGCAGCGCCTGAATCAAGTTTAAAATTCACCCTGGTTGGCGTTGTTATCATCGTGCCATTCATATTGGCCTATACGTTTTGGTCTTATTATGTATTTCGTGGCAAAGTTATTGATACCGAGGGGTATCACTAGTTATTCAATGCTATTGCACTATTTAGTGAAGGCTTTGTGGAGGGTATATGAAAAAGCATCTTCATCAATTTAAATGGTTAATTATCATTTGGGTCTTGAGTGTTGCTTCACTATTTTTAGTGTCTCTAGTGATCCGCTTTTTGATGACTCTTGCAGGAATGAAGTAATACCGTTAGTTAAATTACGGGGGACTATTTTATCAAATAATAGTCCCCTTTTTTATATTCTCATTACTTTTATTAAGACTTGAGTTGCTTGGATAAAAAAAGAGTTGTTACATCCGCTATCTTTATCAGTGCTTCTTTGTCTGCATAGTCCCATGACACTTTTGAGTCAACACTTTCACAACAAATTACGCCTAACGGTTTGTCATCTATAAAATAGATATAATCAAGTAAGGAATACACATTGAATGGTTCAAAATAGGATTTATTTAAGTCCTTTGTTACTTCGTTGTTCCTTGCATCCGATGCATCAAGTACTTGGTTACCTAAAATATAATTAAAGTATGCAGGAAAATCCTGAGCTTTTAAAACCATGTCATTTGTTACTACCTCATTTTCATCAAGGCATATTAAACAATTTATCGCAGTATATTCGTGGTTTAGTAACCAAAGGCTAACTCTATTTGCATTTGGAATTAGCTTTTTTAACTCTTGGCATGTCTGATTTAGTTTATATTTGCTTGAAATATTAGGATCACTAATTTTAACCGCTAGCTTTTTTAGATTGAGGTTATTAGGGTTGTAAATATTAAGTAAGCTATTTAATTTATCTTTATCAAATGGTTTAGCTAAATAACCATCCATACCAATGTCTAAATAATGTTCAATGTTTTGTTTCAAGGTGTTAGCTGTCAAGGCTATAATTGGGGTTGTTTTATCTCCTTGTTGTGCCCGAATTGCTTTTGTGGCTTGTACTCCATCCATTACTGGCATTTGGATATCCATAAAAATCAAATCTACAGGGTTTGTATTAAAGTAATCAACACACTCTTTACCGTTTTCTGTGATTACTACATTGGCGTTATGCGCTTGTAGCATTTTACTTACGATGAGTTGATTTATTTTATTATCTTCGGCGATTAGAATGGTGCACCCTTGTAAATTAGTTATTTCTTTCTTTTGTTTTAATGAATCATACAATAGATGATGTGTTTCAAAGCTCTGTTGATACGTAAATATAGAGCCTTCGCCTTCTTTACTTGTAAAGCCGATTTTACCTTTCATTAGTTGACTTAACTTGGCACAGATTGATAAGCCAAGCCCTGTGCCCCCATAACATCTTGATATAGATGCATCTGCTTGATGAAAATCTTGAAATAAGTTTTGTTGTGCTGCTTCGCTGATACCAATACCTGTATCAATAATTTCAAATAAAATATCCTGTTCAATTAATGAACTACTTTGAACGCTGACTTTGAGATTTACTTGCCCTTGGTTTGTAAATTTAATCGCGTTTGAACACAAGTTATTTAGAATTTGTGAGATCCTTACAGGATCACCTTTTAAAGTTGCTGCCACCTTCTCATCAATATATAAAGTAAGTTTAATGCCTTTAGCTGATGCTTGTTTAATGAGAGGCTTGAAGAGATCGTTAACAACCTCTTTAAGATTAAAATTGATATTTTCGATATCTAGTTTGCCAGCTTCAATTTTTGAAAAATCTAGAATGTCATTCACAATACTTGAGAGTATATTGGCTGAGTTTAAAATACTTTTCAAAGCGTTATCTTTTTCTAAACTCGTTTCTTCAGCTAGGCCAAATTCAGCTAAATTTAAAATACCGTGTAGTGGTGTTCTAAGTTCATGGGTCATATTTGCTAGAAATTGGCCCTTTAAGGTGTTGGCACTATCAGCTTCTTTTTTTAGTACTTCAAGTTCTTCATTATGTATTTTTTGTTGTTCTAGAGCTGATGTTAATCTTCTGTTGTTTAATCTAAGTTCAAGTTGAGTGATAACTTCTCGACCTAGTATCGTCAGAGCGTTAATTTGGTTTTGATTTAGCTTTTTGGGCTTATCGCTAATAACACAGAGTGTGCCTATAGTATTTCCTTTTGGGGTTACTAACGGGGCGCCTGCATAAAATCGTATGTTTGGATTATTAACAACTAGCGGGTTATCATGAAAGCGCTCATCGAGTAATGCGTTCGGTATTTCAAAAATGTGGTCTTGCAGTATTGCATGGGAGCAAAATGCAATCTCTCTCTCAGTTTCATCAACATCAATACCGTACTTTGACTTAAACCACTGTCTTTGCGGATCTACTAAGCTAATGAGTGAAATAGGCGTTTCACAAATTTCAGAAGCAAGTTGAGTTAAATCATCAAATACTTGTTCGGCTTTGGTATCTAATATTTCATACTCATACAAGGCTTTTAGTCTAGACTCTTCGTCTGCTGGGATTTGCGCTGTTTTCATTGCATTGCTCAATATTTATGTCCACTAAATATAGGATTAATTTCAGGGTAATAGCAACTTTCAGATTAAAATCGCATGAAAAAGGTAATATCTGTGCATTTCTTCAATAGAGCTTTATAGGCCTAGCTCTTTTAGCTGTAGAATTAATCTATTCAGTGACTCGAAATAAAACCTATTGAGTGCAATTAAAGCCTTGTTGTTTTACTAGAATAAATAACTCGAATATAAAACATTCAATGTGAGTTGTTTATTTTATATTGCGTGATATTATCCATCTTATTAGGGACAAAAATATAAGGATATGAATATGTTAAAAATTAAGAATATTGCTTTAGCGACTGCTTTAGCGTCTATATCGTCACTTACACAAGCTGCTGTATTTGATGGTGCCTCTCATTGCTCTGAAGATACAGTTTATAAGTCACAAGCCGTTAATAATCTAGCTGCTTCAATAGGTGATCTAGCTGCACTAAAAGAAGTAACTCTAGAAAAAACTGGTACTACAGAAAATGGCTACTTTACTTTTGATCCTCAATTTTCACGCTCTGAGCGTTATTTCAACTGTAGCATTCCTTTAAATGACACGATTGGTAATTTTGAGCTTAAAGTTCATGGCATTACTGAAGGTTTAAATAGCTCAAACGGCGGCTGCTTAATTTCACGTGTTCGTAAAGTAAGTGATGGCGGGCAAGAGAAGTGGTTTAAGTATGCTACAGGAAAGGGCTTTGACTGGATTGATATTGCTGACACTGCAAATAGCTCAAAGCAGTTTGTATCGTATGTAACAGCTCTTGATAATAATTTTGAAAGTGATGCTGTTCTTAGTTTGAAATGCCGCACTACATGGCAGCACGGCTCTGTTGCTATTGGGCAAATAGAAATCAATAATCAATAATATAATTAAAACTTAGTCCCTAATAATAAGGCTTAGAATCACTTCTAAGCCTTTTTTGTATTTGTTGCTGTTAGGTTAAACTTAGCAACTTAATTAATACCAATCGACTTAAATATTTAACCATTCTAGCGAGCTAAATAAAGCGCTAACTGCGTTATAATTTTTTCAAGTAGAACAACTACATGTCAAAATTTACGCCTTGTTATCACTGTATTTATCTGTCGCTATAAATGGTCAGTAACTTAAC
>NZ_JACJEW010000048.1:0-30427 GCF_014164315.1 Pseudoalteromonas sp. SG44-1 | reverse complement strand
ATGTGCCAGAAGTGGTCATTTAGAAAGAATAGAAAAAGTAATATGTACAAGGTCAGGCTTGATCTGACAGTTACCCATCTTATTTATTATCGCAGAGATATTTATTCTGGAAAAATTCGAAAAAATTGAGATTTGATTCTACCAAATTTCAAGCCAACTGATTTATCAATTTTACGCCCCCTAAACTCATGCATATCTAACTCCCGTGCATTTCTTAAAGGTACTTCTACTAATCCTCCTTTATGGATATCAACGTCACCCCATTTATTAATATCAATTTCCATAGAAGAGATAATTATTTGTGAACCAGGGGGCCTATAATCCCAATTAGGAGCGAAGGGCTTTCACTTGGGTTTTCAACCCATTGAGGGATGTACTTATTTAATTGCCAATATTTTTTAACCCTTGCTACTATTGCTGAATCTTTAGGTGGAGTACTAATATCGTAACCAACCCTATCCGAGAAATTAATATTTGATATTCTAACAAACAAAATCTTTTTATTATTAATTAACAAATCTGAAAATTGTAATGGTGTCTCAGCAAGTCGGAATGTTAGTTCGGGCTTTACTCCTATCGGCCTGAAACGCCACTCTTTTTTCTCCTGCTTTTTATTACAAAATGGATCAATAGCAGAAATAAGCGCTGCTTCAACTGTTCGCGCTGTTATTTCATCATAAAAAGGACCTGCAATATGAACACTATAACTACCACTTTCAATTAGTTCTTCTAATGGTTTATTATGTGTTTTAGCTTGATGTGATATGGCGCGTTTTGAGTTTTTTCCATAGCCTACATATTGTATATTCTGCTTTTTATCTTTGTAGATATAAACAAAAAACCCTCCATTCATCTTATCTTTTCCTTATTGAAATTTAATCAATGAGCGTCCTTAGGCGAAGTTCCGCAGCGTGCCATAAACGGACGGTGGCATCATAGTCACTTGTTAGAGCTATTCTAGAGCATACCAGCTTGACGTTTAGCTAACTTAAATTCCATGACTCCTTTAGCTACGCCGTCAACACCAGGAAATAGAGTTGTAGCCGATACGTTGAACTTCATACACCTTAGTAATAATTCACCGGCAGTGTTTGCAGGAAGTGTAAACTTATATACCTTTGCGTTATTAGCCAATAAATTATCAATCAAACTTTTTTCGGTTTCTGGGCAAAACTCATCTGTGTAGAAAGTGCTACTCGGCTCCTTATATAATAAAAACAAACCTTTTTGTGCTGCCAAGTTCTCACTTACACTGCCTGCAGGTGAAACCGTTTCCAAACCGATATTAGCCAGAGTAGTGCTATCTGCATCTAATACCCAAACAGCTAAGCGTTGTTCAGTTTCTACTTTTGAATTCAACACTTGAGAAGCAGCGAAATACATAGCAACAAGAGAACTGCGACTCCAGTCTAATAATCGAGTAGGTATTCCATGATGTTGTGCCATTGCTAATATAGAATGGAATTCTTTATGTGGCCATCCTGCCGTTGAATCAGCATATCGAGCCATCGCTGTCGAATAATCCATTGAACTTCTGAAATCATGGCTATCATACGGGATCGATATTCCTTGCTCATCACAGCCAAATAGGAAACCGTGAAGTAAACTAAACTCAAATTCAATTACCTGCGAGGTTCTCAAATACTCTATTCTTTTTCGATGAAATTTTAAGATAATATCATCTCTAAAAACAGTTGGAGTCAAATTCCATAAGGCGTTTGCATGCCCGCGAAAAATTGGATTCTTTAGTTTATTAGAAAATGTTCCAATTGGTGACAAAAGATCCCAAAGCTCATCAACTCTCGATAGTTCCTGTTCAATGATTGGCACAATTCACCTCATAGTTCTAACAACTTTATCAGATCTGACCTTCCCTATTTTAGCTCGAAAACGTCCTTATTTTATGAACTTACATTAATAGCAAATACTATAAATTATTGCCAGCTATATATTATACCTACTGTAGCTTATTTAAATATGTTGGAAAGGGGAAGTTACCTCTTATTCTTACTAGGCTAATGACGACTTATTTGAACGACTGGTCATCGCTCACAGCCGATCTTCGCAAAAGTGCCATTTGCAGACATTCAAAAAGAAACTGGCAAAAAGCAAGACGCGACCCTTTTGGTTTTCAACTTCCAAGTAACGGCGAACACACAAGTTTATTGTTGTATTTTAATCGATATTCCGAATTTTTTGACTCTTAGTGTGGCTAATAAAGCATTTTTCGTATGAGTTGGAAGTTTCATTGAATCATCTTTGAGTCTTGACATCATATTCGGCGGACAAAATCATTATGCCACTGCAAGTGTCGTTAAGCGAAACAAAGCCAACGTTTTCAATTTGAGGGCTTTGTTACATTTCTTTCTATAGTTTTATAATTTGAGATATCAGAGTTTTAATATCCACATGTATTTCATCTACCTCCATAGCATTTGCAATGTCATATTTAGAAATTCTATACTTTCCAGTTAAGCAATCTGCGCCTTCAGTTAAGATTGGTTTTGAAGGCAACTCTTGATATGCATGAATAATTTTCTCTGGATCATAAGCACTTAAATCAACACCAAAAATTTTAGCACTTTCTATCACGTCATCTTCAGTGCTTTCAGCTGCTCGTGCAATCGCTTTAGGAGAAAGTAAGTAAGACTCAATATACCTAAACCTCCAAGTTCTTGCTAATAATCCATCTTTATTACAACCTACATTATTCTTATCTAATAAAGACTCTGTAATTGTGTCGAATGGCTGTCCATCTCGATCTCTGAGGCTTATACCTTTTAGACCACTAATAACTCTTTTCAATTGGTTAAATAAATGCTGACGTTCTACATGCTTGCCAGGCCAAGCCCAAACGACTATATCTTGAGAGATCGGGGTACCAATTTTTTTTGCAAAAATCTTTATTGTTTCTGCATCAGAGTTATTTTCAACAAACAGAACTTTTTTTGTTCTTTGTAACTTATGCAATTGAGGAGAAAACTCAGAGCCTAGCCCTGTTATTAGAGCTGTTTTTTGAGATTCTTGACTTAATATTCTCACTTCTCCACCTTCAAATTTCATTATATTTTCAGGCGATTGGGATGCTATAAGCTCTGTAGAGTGTGTGGCGAATAATATCTGCTTATGATATTTCTTCGCTAATATATGCAACTCAGCTAAAAGTGAAAATTGTAATGATGGATGCAAGTGCGCATCTGGTTCATCTAAAAATATAATTTGATAAAGAGGATCTAAGGCCAAAGATAAAACATTTAAGAGTTGGAGAAAGCCGCTGCCTTCCACCATAATATCTCGCCTATTAAATCCTGAATGTTTTATAAACTTAGTTCTAGCTTCGTTATATTTACCTTTCCAATATTCAATTTTGATATAGCTATGATAGTCCTCGTTAAAATCGTGAACTACTAATTCGATATCAAAAAGTCTTCGCATAACCTCAAGTAAATGCTCCCAACGGTCAGTTTCACGAAGATTTATAAGATCTGAAGGTGAGATTCTACTCTTACCAACTAATAGCTCTTTTCTTTTTGTTAGGTTTATTTTAAATAGTTCTAATAATGTATTACGCATTACTGAACCACTTAAACCTTGCCCAACAAGACGTGCTCTCATTGCCTTAGTGTGAAATGGCTCTCTGTTTAAAATTCCTGCAAATGGAGGTATGTAGGCGACTTGAGGTAACTTTTCGTTATCAGATATATTCGATCTAGTCGTCTTTACAAATAGTCGCTCGTTAGCTAAAGATAGAGAAAAGCGTAAATAGCGAGGTTCTGCATGTAAACTATTAATCCATTTAACCTCTAGCCATAATGTATAGCCATCAGGTTCTTTATTACCTTGAGGGTCTGTTTCAGGGTTAACTTTTAAGTTAGTCCATAAATGTTTTAATGAGGGAATATTTAAAGGAAGAAAATCTTCGCTATTAACACCTACCCCTTGTTTTTTACCAAGATGAGAATTTAGTAGACCACTGTCCCCGTGTTCTAGCTTTATAAGGTTCTTACAAAATTCCCACAAGGCGAATGCTTGCATAAAAGTGGACTTACCCGAATTATTCGAACCCGCTAATAAACAAAATCCATTAGGTGTACTAATAGTTTTATTTCTATATTTTTTAAAACGGTGTAATTCTATTTCTTGTATTGTAATGACTTCCAATTATCAACCTCTACTATTGGTTCAGACCACGCGAAATGCAACAGTTAAACCAGAGGGCACTTTCCTTGTTTTCGCGGGAATATCTATATTTTACAGGCTCCTATTAATAGCAAATTGTATTAGTTATTGCTAACTATAAATATTTTTCTTGATATAGGCTATTTTGCCACATTGGAAAAAGCAATTTTTTCGTAATGCCAGCAGAGTGATAATGGCTTATATTAACTGAAACTTGTATGTCCGCTAATCGCTCATACCCGAATTTTTTTGTAGCAAGCTAAGCTTAAAACTCCATAAACACCGGAGTACAACTAATGCACCAGTTAACTATATATCAGCCTAAAGAGCCTTGGAATAAAAATAAGCTTGTAGGACAAAAGTTACCTTTAAAATTACAGCAAATATGGGCTATCCGAATACGACTAGAACTTTTTCATAAAATAAGAGATCTAGCACTATTTAACCTAGCCATAGATAGCAAACTAAGAGGGTGTGATTTAGTTTCACTAAAAGTTAATGACATCGCTCATGGTAAAACAATCCAATCAAGGGCAATAGTCGTTCAAAAAAAGACTGGTATGCCTGTTCAATTTGAAATTACTGGAAATACAAGGGAATCAATTGTGGCGCTCATAGAGCAATTTACTCTCAATTCTTATGATTACTTGTTTAAGTCACGAATTCATTCCTCTGAACACCTTTCAACCCGTCAATATGGACGTATAGTTGATTCTTGGGTCACCTCAATTGGATTAGATAAGACTCAATATGGCACTCATTCTATGAGACGTACCAAACCATCACTAATTTACAAAAAAACTAAAAATTTAAGAGCCTGTCAGCTTCTACTTGGCCATAGAAAACTAGAGAGCACTGTCAGGTACTTGGGAATAGAAGTTGATGATGCGTTAGAAGTATCAGAACAGATCGATGCTTAAATTTGGACCTAAGCCAGACTCGAAGTTAGAGTCTGGCACGTATCAATTGTTATCACTCAGCAACGCCTAAATTTAGCGTGAGAATTTGCTCAGAGGGTTAAAGTCACGCCAGCGCTATTTGCTGGCGATAAGATTTGATTGTTAGCTGTATTACTTTACAGGCTACTTAATGACCATCTATTTTTTGCTTAGCTTCAAGTCCATATTTTGCGCCTTGATCTCAGCGATAAAAATTGAATTATTGGCGACAGCCAGTTCCAGCGCACGCTCAGATGCAATTAACGCATCAGGTAAATTCTTATTCAAACTGTAAGCTGTTGCTAAACTATCCCACAGTATCTCTGAATTAGGAAAAGTCTCAGTACCTTTTTCCAAAATTTCAACGCCCCATGCTGGCTTATCTTCATACGTAGCTTTGAGCCCATAAACATTATACTGATGTGCCGATAAAGGGAATGCATAACCGAACTCTTTAGCTTTATCCTCATAAAATTTTATTAGGTTCGACAGAGGCATGATATCAATCTCAGGTACCGCATTCCAATCAGAAAAAATAGCTTGTAACCCTTTTGCCATTCCTACTACGGGAGTGGTGTCGTGTGTTTCATCGGGGAACCTTGCGTACTTATAATAAAGCCCTGATTTTGATTTTTTTTCCAATGCCAATAACATGCGCTCAAAAGCTTCGGGCATTTCGTTCGGCTCACTTGCCATACTTAGAAACCATCGAAAAGTTTTTGCTCCACTGGTTGAGTGCTTCTTTTCAAAGTCTGTAACTATTGTAGCTTCATCCCACCAAAGACTTGGGCTAATGGATATCGCAGCATTAAATTTAGTATTACCTTTAACTGCAAGGTAACTGGTATATAGACCAGAAAGTGAGTGGCCTGCGATAACATAATAAGGCGCAACTCTATATTGCTTATTAAGTTGGTTTAATAACTCTTCTTGTAGGAAACGCGTGAGTAAGTCAGCTTTACCGGCTCGACCGACAAATGCATCAGGCTCAGTATGAGTAAAAAATGCTAATCTATTTTTTAGACTTACACCTACAACAATCATTTCCGGTATTGCTGCATAAGTGCTGTAAAAATGCGCGCTAGCTGCCGCGTGATTGAATTGAGTGGCGCCATCTAATACAACTAGTACAGGGTATGAAAAGTTATCAGAATGTCGATAAGTGTCTGGTAACGATATCTGAACGGTAACGTCTTTTCCTAGGAACTCAGAATTTAGACTCAAGCGGTCATACTGCGCAAGAGCTTGAGTAGAATTTAAAAAAAATAAAACGATTAATATAAATCTCATTGGATACCTTTAAAGTTAACGGCTTATTCAACACCATTTAGATGGTTTATAACACACGAAAACAGCGGTTAATAATGTTATCAGACAAAATTAGGCTCCTACTCAAAGAAGTAGGAATAAATTTAACTTTTTCAGTGTCTGCTCATCGTTTAAAAGCCGACCTTAGAGTTTTTACGCTAACTCACTTTGGGGCAGAAACGAGTTGATCATGAATGACTGCAAATGGCACTTAGTTGAACTTCGGCAAAGAGCGAGAAGCTGACGGTCGATAAACTCGTTTTTGGACAAAAACGAGTTAGAGCTGAAGGACGGCTCAGTGCCATGAGCAGACATTGAAGATCTTTAATGTCTGAAATCAAGATTTGGGTGATGCCAATCATACTCATTGCTAGGTCACAAAAAGTGGGACGCCAAGAAAAGCTCGCATGGATAGTCGCCTGTTTGTTTATTAGTTGGTTTTGTTTACTCTTATTTATGTTGATTGCACCACTTAAGCCTAATCAAAAATAGTAATTTGGTGTTGTTCGCGTGTTAAATTAGGTTTTGATTAATGGCTTTTATAACGGCCTGAGTGCGGTCTTTTACGTCTAATTTGGCAAGAATTTGTGACACATGATTACGAATAGTCCCCTCAGAGTTATCTAATTTTTTGGCAATCACTTTGTTTGGCATACCTAAAGACAAACACTGCAATACGGTTTGTTCTTTGTCCGTTAAGCAGAGCTGAGGGCTTAGTTGCTTTTTGAGTAAAAAATCAGTCACCGCACTTTGCAATACTCGCTCACCGGCAACGACCTGCTTTATAGCGCTAATGAGTTCTTCAAGTTCAATGTTTTTAAGCACATACCCACGAGCACCTAGATTAAGGGCTTTGACTAATACATCACAATCTTCAAATGTGGTAATGATCAGCACGGGGGTTTTATCACCCTTCTCGCGCATTTTTTGCAGCACGCCGAGCCCATCTAAATTCGGCATTCTCATATCGAGTAAAGCAATGTCAAAACTATGCTCAGCTAATAGTGCAAGCGCTTGCAAGCCATCTTCAGCTTGGGCTTCTATATTAATGGCGCTATCGAGGTTAAGTAAATTAGCGAGGCCTAAACGAACTAAGGTCTGATCTTCAACTAGTAGGCACTTTATCATGGCTTTTTTCTTCTAAATTTAGTGGTAATGTCATGGTATTGATCAGTGTTTCTTGCTCAAGATGTTGTGAAAATTCACCGCCAAATAGTGTCATTCGCTCATTTAATCCTGCCAATCCGTTCCCTTTTTTAGGTAAATGGGTCTCTGGTTGATTGTGATACGCTTTTGCAATTAACAGCGGGTGTTGGCCAACGTGGGAGACATTCACATGCAAAGTAAAATAGTTTGCTTGGGTATGTTTAAGGGTGTTGCTGATCATCTCTTGGGTAAACCGCAATACACACAGGGCGTAGTCTTGAGGGAGCTGCTCTGTCCCCTTACTTAGTTGGAGATCACAGTGTAAATTAGGTGTTAGTTCGCAAATGGCCTCAAGAGCTTGCTTAAGTATCGTTTTGTCATTGCGTTGAGTGGAAACGATTTCGCGTACTTCTGCCAATACTTCTTGGCTAAGTTGGTGGCAAAGAGAGAGGGTTTCAACGGTGGCTTCATTTGCTGCTCTTTTAGCAAAATCTAAATTAATGCTGAGCGCGGTAAGCTTATGGCCGAGTGAGTCATGCAGCTCGCGTGATATATTTTGTCGCTCTTGCGCTGCATGCATCGCCCCCATCATGTGTTGGGTGGCTTTTAACTCTTTGTAGTTTTGGCGGGATTGGTAATGTGTATTTAAACTTTCGACAATACGCCGGCTAACAAACCAATTCATCAAGCAAAAGAAGAACCAAATTGTAAACGTGATCCAAGGAATGCCATTTTCCCAGCGCGAATAATGCGTTAAACCATAAACCAGCATGGCGGCCACAACACAAGCGAGTATTTTAGGAAGCGAAAAATGAGGACTAAAAACCGCGGTGAACATCACTAGGTGGATAAAAACTAAGGACGTTGAACTCAGTTGTATCATAGCCAAAATAAGCAGGAAATAGCCAAGTGCTACGCCGTGAACAAATTTATTGGGTTGTTTTAACACATACAGCAAAATGGCTAAAATGGAACCACTTACTATGATTTGCAAATATAGTGCTAATTCTGAGTTTGCATAATAGGCACACGCCGATGTCACCCCAAGCCACGATGCCAATGTTGAGAAATGCCAATCGGTTGTATGTCGTATAGTTGATTCCATTACTGCGGCCATATTTTTTTAGCAATTATTGCAGAACTCGCATTGTAAAAACAGTGACATCTGTCATAGCTCGGGCTATGAGCTTTGTGACTAGTGCCATTATGCCTCATTCATTTATGCTTTATTAATAAAAATTAGTTGGGCACATTAATGAATAAAGACAGTCGATTACATTACATTGATAATTTACGCAGCCTCGCGCTATTGCTCGGCATTGTATTTCATGCCGCTTTAGCCTACAGTCCGTTTTTTAGTAATATTTGGTTTACGGCAGACCCAAGTACACATGGCCTATTTGATTATATTACGCATACGCTGCACTTATTTCGGATGCCATTATTTTTTATTATTGCAGGGTTTTGCAGTGCGTTATTAATAGTTAAATCGAGCAACTCGCGATTTTTACGTCATCGCAGTAAACATATTCTACTGCCTTTTATTGTATTTTTACCGTTAAGCTTTGTCGTTTACTACCATGCCTTGAGTTTTGGGGCCGGTATAGCTAATTCAATACCGCCGATTTTTGCTGTGTTTAAAGTTATTAAAGAGCCTGTTGTTAGCACTATGCACTTATGGTTTTTGTGGAACTTATTCCAGTTTTGCTTAATTCACTGGTTGTTGAAAACAACTAACTTATTAGGCAATAAATTCGATGCGCTTAGCGTTCACCCTTTATTTATGTGGGTTGTACTTCCCATCGTGTTAACGTTTTCATTAATGGGGCAATCTATTCCATTTCCTGCTCCTGATAAACTCACGCCACAGTTATGGTCGTATGGTTTTTACGGCAGTTTTTATTGGTTAGGAGTAGGGCTTTATAAAAAACAGCAGCTCATTTGGTCATATTATAAGTACTTATGGCCTCTTATTTTGGGTGTTGCAATATCACTGACTGGTTATTTTTCTCTATTACCAGCCGCGCCAAGCTTAGATGAAGTGATTGCCGCCGCAACAACAGGTTATTTTGCCGCAGCAAGAGAGCTACATGTATTGCATGTTTTATCACAAGGACTGAGTGTTATTTTGTTAACCGCCATAACGTTTTTACTTGGGCATCGTTTTTTAAATCACCAAAGTAAGCTCAGTCGCAGCATCTCAAATGCATCATATTGGATTTATTTAATACATGTGCCAGTGCTGATTTATATTCAGATTCCATTGATTAATACTAATTTGCCAGTTTTAGTAAAGTTTATAGCTAGCGTGGTGGTTACATTACTTATAGGTCAAATAAGTTATTTATTATTAGTTAAAAATACGTGGTTGGGCGCACTACTTAACGGTAGGCAAACCAAGAGAAAGATAATACAGTCAGCTTAAATGTCGTCACTTGGTAATGACTTAAAAGCAGCGCTACATAAAGGGATACTATAATGAATGCAATAACAATCAAATCGACAACCGCCACGATTCAACAAGGGGCGATTAAAGCGGACGGCAGATTTTGGCTAACCAACACCGATATTCATTTTGCACCGTTTAATGCACAATTTGGGTTAGGGCCTTATACGTTTTCACGGCGTGAAATTGTAAAAGTGAGTAAGTGCACTGGTAAGGTTGTGGGTATTTTGCCTTATACACATGATGCAATTGAAATCGTATTAAAAGATGACGCTAAATATCAATTCATTGTGTCGAATCCAATTGAGTGGGTTAAATTAATTAACCAATAGTTTAAACCACAAACGCTGGTAGCCCATAAAAGTAACTATTGTTTTACTGTAACTAATAATGCACGATAAAACATGCCACTATTTTATTGGGTATATAGTAAGCACATGGATTTGATAAATACGCTTTTGCTTAAGCTCGGATTGGGTAAAAAAGCCGAACCCCTCATCGTTTTAGGGAAGAAACTATCAAACAACAATAACGCGGTAGTTAAGTCGCTTGAGTTATATTGTTTTTCGCCTGATGAGTATTTCGACGATATTAGTGAGTTTGAGAAAGACAATTGTTTTATTGAATCTGTAGATGATATAACCCCAGTTGATGCATTAGTGAGAGCGCTGAGTAGTGCAAATGCCGTTGTTTGTGTCGTGAGCCTTTGCTTGTTTTGCCAATACTACAAAAGCTCACGCCCAGTCGTTTTGAAAAAGCCAACGAGGGTCAAATCTTTTCTTAAGACATCAAACTTTTGACTGACTGCTTATCGCTCTAAGCCGTCATTCAGTTTTAATCATTCATCGTTGGGTTTCGTTGCTCTCAACCACAGTCTAAGGTGATAAATTTAACTCCGAACTGTTTTGGCTTTTCCTAGCGCCTAGAACCTCCAGCCTAGTAACTTTTCCTTTAATGCTTAATGACTCGCTTGCAGGCAATTAAGCCACTCATCGGGTTCAGCTAAAATAAACTCTAGATGATAATTTTCTTTGGTGGTTATTTTGATTCCAGCGGTGGTGATAGGGATTAAACCGCCGGCTTTAGCTGCGCATTTTTCGACATGGGAAATATTATTAAGTTTGATGGCATAACAACCTAAGTTAAGTTGTTTATTGAGGGCTTCAAAATGCAGCAGGTTATCAGTAAGAGTAAGGCGGCCATCAGCTTTAGCAACACCCAGTTGTAATGTTGCATAACAACGTTTTAGCTGGGTGATTTTAGATTGTGTAGCGCTCATTATTCATTCCATCGATTTTTTTATTTTATTGAGTGTATGTTGCTAAATTAAATGTGTCAATTATGTAAAGTAAATGTTTTTAATTGTTATTTTAAACAATACTTTACAGAAAGTTTTTAGCGCGGTGGTGCATTTTTTGTTGTTTATTAACAAGTACAAAAGCAGCTACGACTAATACCATTTGAGTGGCTAGCGCGCACAACGTTAACATCAAATCCATACGGTTATCAGCGCGTTGCACTAAGCTTAATTCGATAAACCACGCTATGGCGAGCATTAAAACAAGTGAGCCATGTAAATAACGTTGCAGAGTTATTTTAAACTGAAGGTGCTTCCATTGACTAAATATAAGCAGCGCTAAGCTAATTAACGGGATCAAAAATAGGCTAATAAATGCAATGACTAAAAGTGGTTGCCATGTGCTATTCGTCAGTTGCGTGGTATTTATAAAGTAATCATTACAACCCGTTAAAAGTGTAAAACAAAAAAGTAGGCTAATTAATTTTATTGGCAATGTTGTTATCGTCATGATTTATATGTGTTCTATTGTTAGTTATTATGCCTTGCTTTATATAAGTAAGGCTTAATGGATGGTTGTATTTAAAAATAGTTTAAACGTAGGTGTTGTTTTAGCTTAATTAAGCATGCGCCATAATTAACTCTTTTGCGTTAGCTTTGGCTGTTTTACTGATGTTATCACCACCAAGTAAACGGGCAATTTCATCAATACGGCCATGTTTACTGAGTGGCAACATTTGTGTAAAGGTTTCGCCATTGGCAATTTCTTTGGCCACAAAAAACTGCTGATGCCCCGAGCTGGCAACTTGCGGTAAATGGGTTACGCAGATAACTTGGGTCGATTTGCCTAATTGACGTAAAAGCTTGCCTACAGCTGCTGCAGTTGGTCCAGAAATACCTACATCCACTTCATCAAAAATAAGCGTTGGCGTAGTGACTTTTTGCGCAATAATAACTTGTATCGCTAAACTTATACGCGACAGCTCACCGCCAGAGGCGACTTTAGACAGTGGTTGTAATGGCTGCCCGGGGTTGGTTGATACTAAAAACGCTACATTATCAAAACCTAAGCTGTTTGGTGCTTTTTCAGGTTGTGGTGTAAGGGCGATTTCAAACACACCATTTTCCATTGATAAATGCGCCATGCTTGCACTGATCAATGTATTTAATGTCTGCGCGGCCTCATGACGGCTTTCGCTTAGGGTTTGCGCAGCTTGCTGATAAGCTGCTAATGCTTGGTTAATTTCACCTTCAAGTTGCGTTAAACGGGTAGAGTTATTACTAATCGACTCAAGCTCTTGTGTGATACTTTGGTGAAACTCAACTAAGTCCTCTGGTTTAATATGGTGTTTACGTGATAAATCCATCGCACCACTTAATCGTGTTTCAACGTCGATTAGTCGGCTCGGATCAAGTTCAGCTTGCTCTGCATAATTACGAATTTCACGACTCGCTTCCTCAACTTGCACAGCCGCTTCTTCGAGTAAAGCAGCCACACTAGCTAGGCTTTCATCAAACCCGGCAAGCTCAGCAAACTGCTGCGCGCTATGTTGTAATAGGGAACAGGCATTTTGCTCGTCATTTTCGTATAAGCTTTGTAACTCTCGTTGGCATGCTTCAATAATAGTTTGGCTGTGGCTGAGCTTATAATGCTCGGCTTCAATTTGCGAAAATTCATCTGGTTGTAAAGCAAACTCATCAAGCTCAGCTACTTGGTACTCTAATAATTGCTTTTGCGCTGCTTGTTGCAACTGGGCTTGTTCGAGCGCGGTAAATTCTTTTTGTAAGTTTTGGCAATTACGATAATGCTGGCGCACTGCTTCAACCAGAGGTTGATGACCTGCATAAGCGTCTAATAGCTGGAGTTGATGTTCGCTTTTAAGCAAATATTGGTGAGCATGTTGACCATGAATAGAGATCAAGTACTGACCGATTTCTTTTAGTTGGGCTGCAGTGACTGGGGTGCCATTAATATAACTTTTGCTGCGGCCATTTTTACACACCACACGACGAAGTAAGCACTCTTGCTCATCATTCGATAGCAAATGCTGTTCTAAAAACTGCTTAGCCAAGGGGAGGTTGGTTAAATCGAAGGTGGCGCATATTTCAGCGCGCTCAGTGCCTGGGCGAACAGCTGAGGCTTCGGCACGTTCACCCAAACATAAAGATAAGGCATCAATAGCAATAGATTTACCGGCACCTGTTTCACCCGTAATGGCTGTCATACCGCTTTGCCACTCGGTGCTTAAATTGCTTACAATTGCAAAATTTTTAATCTCTAACCCAGTTAACATACTGTTCATCCATCCAGTCAATTAACTGTTAATTTATACAGTGTTTTGGGTTTTTGCAAATTAATTTTTAATGCCGCTATCTAGTTTATTACTTACTCACTGGTTGATTTCTCAAAATTAGTTTCAGGATCAACAGGTTTGACATAATCTTCAGGATTCGCAGATAAATCATCAGTGCGTAAAACTTTAATCATGGATGGTAAAAGTTCATGGTAAAACGTTTTATTGTAAGCAACGCCGGCTATGGGTAACTCAGCCACAAAAAAATCTAAGCGTTCAGCTAGTGCATCTCGTTCACCTGTTACATAAGTTTTTGCCAACTCACTACTAATCGTGCTGATCAATGACTCGTTTATGCGTTCAAGATACAATAAGTTTTCGTCAGTATGAGGTTGTACGACAAAGAAATTACTGGCAATAACTTGTATTCTTGGGATGTATTTAGGACGAATTATTTTTGCGTCGCAGTACTCATTTAATTTTATTTTTAACTGTTGAGTTACTTCTTTAACGCGATTATTGAATAGCTTTTTTTGCGCTTCAAGCGCTTTTCGGCGATTATTTTCAATCACCAAATAGCTGCCAAGCAGCGTTATCAGTAATAATAAAGCAAAGAAAACAACATACGTCATTTCGGTTTGATTTCCCTTGAAAAGGTAATAAATGAATTCAGCTTATTTTGCTCTAAAGTCTGAATGAGCGCAATAAAATTAATATAAACGACTACCCCAGTTGAGCTTAGTGCGAAGTACATGATAGTAAGAGTAGTCTTTGGGGTGGATCAGGCGTAGTTTCTTATCTGCTTTTTTAATTATCACTTCATCGCCAGGCAATACAGCAAGCACCACATGACTATCGCAGCTGACTTGTAAGCTGTCGGTATTCTCTAAGCTGAGCTTTAAGCGTACTTCGTTATCGGCATCAACCACTAATGGTCGGCTTGATAATGTATGCGGAAACATCGGCACTAATGATATTGCATTTAGTTCTGGGGTCAAAATGGGCCCGCCACCCGACAGCGAATAGGCTGTTGAGCCCGTAGGGGTTGAGACAATTAAACCATCAGAGCGCTGAGAAAAAACAAAATCGTTATTAATGAAGGCTTCAAATTCAATCATGTGAGCGACTTTATCGGCATGTAAAACGGCTTCATTCACTGCTGAGTTAGCACTTTTTAATTCACCATGGCGATAAACTGCAACTTCTAATAAAAAGCGTTTTTCTTCAATATATTGACCACTTAATACTTGTTCTAAACTAGCTTCAAAGCCTTCTGGGTTTAAATCTGTTAGAAAACCTAAATTGCCTCTGTTTACGCCTATAACAGCAACATCAAATCGGGCTAATACCCTTGCTGCGCCAAGCATATTACCATCGCCTCCGACCACAATAGCGAGATCGGCACGTTCGCCAAGCTCAACCAGTTTGACTAACTTTTCCTTGGGGACATTGGTTAATTGATGACCGGTTCTCTGCTCTAATAACACGTCAAATCCTAACGCATTTAAAAAAGTGTATAAGCGCTGTAAAGTTGCAGCTGCACCACTGTGATTTGGTTTGCCAATTAAACCTATGGTTTTAAACGGTGATTCCATGATAAACGCATCAATAGTATTAATATCAGTAGAGTAACTCAAAAGTGACAAGTTTGAAAATAACCTTGAAATAAACTCACTACGCCCCGATATCCCCAGTATGCAGCAAGATGTAGATACTATGAATTTAAACCCTCGAGATCAGCAAATATTTTCCGCCGTGATGAGCCTGTACTGTAATGGTGAAGGTCAACCTGTCGCGTCAAGCCGTATTGCCAAACAAAAAGGTATGGCTGTGTGTTCTGCAACAGTTAGAAATGCGATGTCGCGCCTAGAAAAAATAGGCCTGCTGTATTCACCGCATACTTCTGCTGGACGGGTACCTACTAATGCCGGATTTGATTATTGGCTAAGTGAATTTTTCCCTCTGTCGCAGATTGCGCAATATTGGCAGCCTGCACAAGCGCAATTAGTCGAGATGGCGCATGGTATAAGCCAGCGTTATCAAGTATGTTGCTGCGTTGGTCTGCCGCAAGTAAGTTCTCAACACGTTTTTAGAGTTGAAGTATTAGATTTTGACAGCAATGATTGGCTTATTTTACTGTTAGATAGAGCAGGGCAAAGCCATAACATTTGTATTCATAAGCCGGATGATGCCTCTGACACCGTACGTTATCAATTTGCTACTTGGCTTAATACTGTATTCAGTCAGCAAACTTTAATGGAAGGCTTGTACCGTATGCAAGCAATGGCAAATACAGCACCACGAAACTGTCATGATTCGTTAAATCAATGGACCCGTGAGCTGAGCCATAAATTAGGCTCAGATAACAGTATCGTGGTCGGCGAAAATTATTTATATCGGCAAATTGATTGTGAACAAAGCTTAAATATTGGTGTCTCATTTTTGAACTTTGTAGAAGATAAGTTAGCTTTTAAAAATGGTGTGTCGGTTTTAAATACGTCACAATTGCCATTTACTGATTGTGACGAACTGATGGTGATCAGCGTGCCGTATTTTCAAAATCAAGAATATCAAAGTCGTTTTTGTGTAATTTGTCCTAAATCGGCGCAAATTGAAGCAATCATTCAAGAATTTAAATTAATCGAGTCATCTGGCTCTTGAATCTTTTGATTCAATCCCCATAATTACCGCAATTGAAAAGTATTGGAGCACTTAAATTATGTCTGAGCAGACAAAATCACCAGAGCAAGAAGTTGAATTAAACGAAGAACTAGAGCAAATGCAAGCAGACGTTGAAGCGGCTGTAGAAGCTGCTGACGCGCACGAAAGCGAAGAAGTTAGCCCTGAAGCTGAAATTGCTATGCTTTATGCTGAGCTTGAAGATGCGAAACAAACTATCGCAAACCAAAAAGATAGCGTAGTACGTGCCGCTGCAGACGTTGATAATATTCGTCGCCGTGCTGCACAAGATGTAGAAAAAGCGCATAAATTTGCACTTGAAAAGTTCGCTAACGAATTATTACCTGTTATTGATAATCTAGAACGTGCTATTGAGTTCTCAGACAAAGAAAACGAAACCTTAAAGCCATTGCTTGAAGGGATTGATATGACAGTTAAGAGCTTCAACGATGCGGTTGCAAAATTTGGTGTTGAAATTGTTAACCCACAAGGTGAGCAGTTTAATCCTGAATTCCACCAAGCAATGTCGATTCAACCAAGCAATGATGTAACACCTAACACTGTATTAGCAGTGATGCAAAAAGGGTATACATTAAATGGTCGTTTATTACGCCCTGCAATGGTGATGGTATCTAAAGCAGCTGAATAAAGAAGTCGCTTAGTAAAAAAATGCCCGTTAACTACGGGCATTTTTTTTGTTTCTAGCTCGGTGCCAAAGCTGGGCTATTAGTGTTAATACTAATGCGCTGAACATTAAGCTTGAAAATGGTACCGCACTTTGTGCATGCATTAAGGCTAAAATTGGACCGACTAATGCACCGCTGCCAAAGCGCAATGTACCAATAACCGCCGTAGCGGTGCCAGAACGCTCTTCAAACTGCATTAAGATCAATGCATCAGCATTACTAGCGGTAACCCCTAAACTCATCATCAGAGGAGCAATAGCTGCAACAATAAAATACAGCGATAGGTGTAATATGCTAAATGTGAGTAGGGCACTGCCAGCTACAAAGCCGACCGCTAATCCATAATACAGCATTTTTCGTGAACCAATACGTGGTACTAGGCGGGTATTTAAAAAGTTACCAAACATTAGCGCCATGACATTGAAAGCAAATAAAACACCAAATAATTGTTCTGATACTTTAAAGTAGTCAAGGTATACAAAGGGCACTGCGGTTAAAAAGCAAAAAAAGCCGAATGAGACAAACATTGAGCTGGCTATATCTGCTCGGGTATCTTTATTTTTAAATACGGTTTTATAGCTATCGAAAAATAGTGCAAAGCCTTTCATCGGGCTTTTGAAAATAGGGATATCGATTAAGTATATTTGTACCAAGGCTAAAATAACAAAGCTGTAACTGGCCAGTACTAAAAAGATTGTTTGCCAGTGAGATAAGCCCATGATCATTGATCCAACCGTTGGCGCGACTAAGGGCGCTACCATCATGATCATCGATACATACGACATTCCTTTCGCAGTATCTTGTTTATAAATATGACGAATTATCCCTGGCACCACAACGGTTGCTGCAGCACCTGTGAATGCTTGTACTCCCCGCAAAGCCCAAAATAGGTGAATGTCATTACAAAAGGCCAATGCGAAAGAGCTTAAGCCAAACAATGCTAAGCCGACCTTCGTTAACACGCGACGACCAATTTGATCTGCGATTGGGCCAAAAAATAGCATTCCCAGCGCATAGCCAGCTAAATATATGCTTAACGATATTTGTACATTAGGCATTGTGGTATTAAGGTCGTTAGCAATGACTAACATTGCCGGAAGATACATATCGATTGCCAGTGGCGTAATTGCAACAATACTGGCGAGTAAAGGTAATAGAATGCGTTTATTTAAAGAAACCGAGTCCTGCATGACTAACCCATTAAACAAAAAGAGGCTGCTATTGTAACAGCGACAATTAGTCTTGGGTACTTAGTTTGCATGCTAACTATCGCCTTTAACAGAAATATAACGCAACAGATGTTTTTACTGGCAGTCGATATATTCAATTGCAGGCTGGTTTGCTATTCTAAGAACAATTAAATTGTTAGTTAAGAGAATACAATGAAAAAATTAGTTTTGGCTGTGCTTGCCACCGCTGTATTAGCGGGTTGTAAAACATCACCAACAGGGCGTACGCAAATTGCGCTTTATTCTGATCAACAAATGAGTCAGATGGGTCAGCAAAGCTTTGCTGATATGAAAAAGAATCAAAAAATTAATAATAATCCTCAAGTAAATGCGTATGTAAAGTGTATTGCTGACGATGTGATTGCAGTATTACCGCAACAGTACGCAACTCAGGCGTGGGAAGTGGTGGTATTTGAAGACGATTCAGCTAACGCGTTTGCATTACCCGGTGGCTATATTGGTGTGCATACAGGGTTGTTAAAAGTGGCTGAAAATCAAGATCAGCTAGCAACCGTTATCGGGCACGAAGTAGGGCATGTAATTGCTGAGCACTCTAATGAACGCGTATCACAAAGTTCCTTGCTACAAACAGGTATGCAAGCGGGCAGTGCCGCACTTGAAATGGGCAATGTACAATATCGTAACGAAATTATGCAAGGTCTTGGTTTAGGTGCGCAGTACGGCGTTATTTTACCATTTAGTCGCTCTCATGAATCTGAGGCCGACCAAGTGGGTTTAGATTTAATGGCAAAAGCCGGATTTAATCCAAAAGAATCCGTAACACTTTGGCAGAATATGAGTAAAGCAGGCAGTGGTAATACACCTGAATTTATGTCTACTCACCCAGCACCTGCTAACCGCATTAAAGAGCTACAAGCAAAATTGCCACAAGCATTAAATGAGCAAAAAGCAGCAAAAGCGGCGGGTAAAAACCCACAATGTAAGCTGTAATAAACTTTTTTGGTGATATAAAAAAAGCCTGTGAACTGATGTTCACAGGCTTTTATTATTCTAAACGCTAGTTATGCGTTTTCAACAGCAGTACGTGGATCTACGTATGGCATGTTGAAGGCTTCAGCAACTTCTTTGTAAGTTACTTGGCCTTTGATCACGTTAAGACCTTTAAGGAAATTAGCGTCATCTAGTAATGCTTTCTTATAACCTTTGTTTGCAAGGTTAATGATGAAAGGCAATGTTGCATTGTTAAGTGCGAAAGTAGATGTACGTGGTACAGCACCTGGCATGTTAGCAACACAGTAGTGAACAACGTCATCAACGATGAAGGTCGGATCAGCGTGAGTTGTTGCTTTAGACGTTGCGATACAACCACCTTGGTCAATTGCAACATCAACAATTGCAGAGCCAGGCTTCATTGCTTTAATGTGTTCAGCAGTAACTAGTTTAGGTGCAGCAGCACCAGGGATAAGTACGCCACCAATTACTAGGTCAGCTTCAAGTACATGCTTTTCAAGTGCATCAGCTGTTGAGTAAATCGCTTTAACTTTATTACCAAACTGAGCGTCAAGTGCGCGTAGTACGTCAATGTTACGATCAAGTACGACAACTTCAGCACCAAGGCCAACAGCCATTTGTGCTGCGCTACGACCAACCATGCCGCCGCCAATAACAACAACTTTAGCTGGCTCAACACCCGGTACGCCGCCAAGTAGCATGCCACGACCATGGTTTGATTTTTCAAGCGCTTGTGCACCAGCTTGAATAGACATACGGCCAGCAACTTCACTCATAGGTGCAAGTAGTGGCAAACCACCGCGTGAATCAGTTACTGTTTCGTATGCGATACAAATTGCTTTGCTTTTGATTAGGTCTTCAGTTTGTGGAAGATCTGGTGCAAGGTGTAAGTAAGTGAAAAGAATTTGGTCTTCACGTAGCATTGCACGTTCAACGGCTTGTGGCTCTTTTACTTTTATAATCATCTCTGCTGTTGCGAAAACCTCAGCAGCAGTTGCTAGAATTTCTGCACCTGCCAGTGTGTAATCTTCGTTAGTGAAGCCAATGCCCATACCTGCATCAGATTCAACAAAAACTTGGTGGCCGTGGTTTACTAACTCACGAACACTAGCAGGGACCATACCTACACGGTATTCATGGTTTTTTATTTCTTTAGGTACACCGATAATCATAATATTGCCTTAATAGAACGGGATAAAATTTTTCACTATTATATTCATGTACTGGCAGTGTGTCTCACCTTTTTTAATCGGTATTCTAGTGATATAATCTGAAAACACCGTTTAAACAGTACAAAAAACTAGTCGTTATTATGCATGAGTTATTAGACCGTATTGACCGTAAGATTTTAATAGAGCTACAGCACGATGGCCGAGTGTCTAATGTTGAATTAGCTCGACGTGTGGGGCTCAGTGCAACGCCCTGTTTAGAGCGTGTAAAAAAGCTCGAACGCGAAGGTTACATCGTCGGTTATAAAGCCGTGGTTGACCCTGCTAAACTTGGGCAAGGTTTGTCGGTGTACGTCGAAGTGACAATCACTAAAACATCACCTGATGTGTTTGATGAATTTAGTGCTGCAGTTAAAAAGCATGATGAAATTATCGAATGCCATTTAGTCTCGGGTAACTTTGACTTTTTACTAAAAACCCGCGTAAATGATATGTCTGAATATCGTGGTGTATTAGGGGATATTCTGCTCAAGCTACCGAACGTTAGTGAAAGCCGTACCTATGTTGTTATGGAAGAAGTAAAAGGCGAGCAAGGGGTGATTATTCGCCCATATATCGGCTGAATTATGCGCCATTTTTTAGTAACTACTTAAGTTGTATTATTGATACATGCGCGATTAATAAAAACCTGTTCATAATCAGGCCATCATGGTTAAGATAAAGTGCAACAAAAAGTATTTCCTGCTAAGGTATTCCATTGCTAAGAATGAGTACAAAGAAGTACAAAGAAAAATGAGGAATAGCGAGTTATGCGCCTAAACGGTGTACAAAGACTATTAGAAACCGGTTTAATAATTAGCACCTTTGCCGCAATATTTATATTGTGTGCGCTGGTAAGCTTTGATCCTGCTGATCCGAGTTGGTCGCAAACAGGTTATGACAATGTAAGAAACATAACTGGAGCTGCAGGTGCGTGGATCGCCGATATTTTATTGCTGACATTTGGCTGGTTAGCTTATTTTGTGCCAGCTGCACTACAAATATTTGGCTACTTATTATTTAAGCAACCTCATAGAATATTTCAACTCGACTATACAACGTTATCGCTTAGAGTGATTGGTTTTGCATTATTTATCACTTCAGCAACGGCTATCAGTAGTATTAATTTTGATGATATTTATAATTTTTCATCCGGTGGGGTAGTCGGTGATGTGATAGCTTCAGCGATGATGCCTGCATTTAACTTTACCGGTACCTCGATTTTATTATTATGTTTCTTTTTTGCTGGATTAACATTATTAACAGGCGTGTCGTGGGTGCAATGTGTCGATTTTATTGGCGATTTGATCATGCGAGGTTATCGTTTTATTGCCCATCACTTAAAAGCATGGTTACAACGCGAACGCACTGCAAATACTGAAGTTGTAATTGAACAAGACCCTGTTAATGAGCAACAGACACGTAAAGAAACACCCGCCATTCGCTTTTCAGAACCAAAAGTGGATAGTGATAGTGCGGTGTCAAATCAAGACTCTCATCCTGCATTTGATGATTTGGATGACATTCTGGATCAAGAAATTAATTTTAGCGCCATTGATGATGAACCAATGGACACTGCGGCTGCCTTAAATGCGCTTGATCAAAGCCATGTTACTGAGCCTGAAAAACCAGTTACTACTGTGGTTTCGCCAGCAAGACCAATGCCAAAACCAAAGAGTACCTATCAGCCTCCACCTACCGCAAAAGAAAAGTTTGAGCAGCTACTCGAAGAAAAGCCGCCAAGTACGCCATTGCCTACGCTTGATTTGTTAGATAGACCTGATAAAGCCAAAAACCCAATTTCACCAGAAGAGCTTGAAGCTGTATCGAGGTTAGTTGAAACTAAACTCCTTGATTTTAACGTTCAAGCTACGGTTGTTGCCGTATACCCTGGACCTGTTGTAACCCGTTTTGAGCTTGATTTAGCGCCGGGTATTAAAGTTTCTAAAATTACTGGTCTTGCTAAAGATTTAGCCCGCTCGCTATCAGCGGTTAGTGTCCGAGTGGTTGAAGTTATTCCGGGTAAAACCTATGTAGGGATTGAATTACCGAATAAACACCGTGAAATAGTGCGGTTATCAGAAGTAATCGACGCACCAAAATTTGAGCAAAATCCATCGCCACTGACTATGGTCTTAGGTAAAGATATTGCCGGTGAGCCAATCTGTGCTGATTTGGGTAAAATGCCGCATTTACTGGTGGCAGGTACCACAGGTTCTGGTAAGTCAGTGGGCGTTAATGTAATGATATTAAGCTTACTGTACAAATCAGGCCCTGATGATGTGCGTATGATCATGATTGACCCGAAAATGTTGGAACTTTCTGTTTACGAAGGTATCCCACATTTACTGTGTGAAGTGGTCACCGATATGAAAGAAGCTGCCAATGCGCTGCGTTGGTGTGTAGGTGAGATGGAACGTCGTTATAAGTTAATGTCGGCGTTAGGTGTTCGTAACTTAAAAGGTTACAACCAAAAGGTATTGGATGCGAAAGAGGCGGGTTACCCGATTCTCGATCCATTATTTAAAGATACTGATGGTATGAAAGAAGGACCAGACGAGTTAGGTAAGTTACCGAGTATCGTGGTGGTGATTGACGAATTTGCTGACATGATGATGATTGTTGGTAAAAAAGTTGAAGAGCTAATTGCCCGTATTGCGCAAAAAGCCCGAGCGGCAGGTATTCATTTAATACTAGCAACACAGCGCCCATCGGTTGATGTAATTACTGGTTTAATTAAAGCGAATATCCCAACGCGAATGGCGTTTCAGGTATCAAGTAAAATTGACTCGCGTACCATCTTAGATCAACAAGGCGCAGAAAACCTGCTAGGTATGGGTGATATGCTCTATTTACCGCCGGGCACCAGCGTACCGATACGTGTACATGGCGCGTTTGTTGATGACCATGAAGTACATGCGGTGGTGAATGACTGGAAAGCACGTGCAAAACCAAATTATATAGACGAAATTTTAAATGGTGACGCCACTGAGGATATTTTATTGCCAGGCGAAGCCAGTGAAAACGCGGATGAAGAATCAGATCCGCTTTATGATGAAGCCGTGTCATTTGTTGTTGAAACAGGCAAAGTGTCAGTTTCAAGTGTGCAGCGAAAATTACGTGTTGGTTACAACCGTGCCGCACGTTTAGTTGAACAAATGGAAACATCGGGTATTGTAAGCGCACCAGGTCATAACGGTGCCCGTGATGTATTAGTGCCCAATGGTGGAGCAAATTAAATGAAACAAATTAAATATTTAGCCTTAGCAATTAGCTGTTTTTTATCAGCATCAGTATTTGCAAGTGACAGTGCAACGGATGACAGCCAAGCATTACAAGATAAACTGGCCGGTTTAAAGAGTTTTCAAGCGCAATTTGCGCAGCAAGTTAATGACGACCAAGGCCAATCAATTATGCAAGGTGAAGGTACTATCGCCTTGCAACAGCCAATGATGATCCGTTGGCAACAAGCGAGCCCTGATGACACGTTATTTGTATCAAATGGCGATAAAACCTATTACTTCGACAGCTTTGCTGAGCAAGTAACGATTATGAATACTCACAGTTTGATTGATTCAACACCGTTTGTATTACTTACCTCCAAAGATCCGGCGCAATGGCAAAAGTACCAAGTACACGCCACGGATACTGGGTTCAGTGTTACACCTAATAAAGGCGTTGAAAGCCAAGTTGAACAGCTGGATATTGTGTTTGCAGCAGATAAAGTTGGCTTAGCATCATTACTGGTTAAAGACAGCTCAGGGCAATCATCTACGTTTACTTTTAGCGACACTAAAGTAAATCAAAGCCTTGCTACTTCAACCTTTGAGTTTAGTATTCCAGAAGGCGTTGAAATAGACGATCAAAGTCAAGGTGAGTAATTTAGGCTTTAATTTTGGCCCCGATGTGCGCCCACTTGCGGCGCGCATGCGACCAACCAGTTTAGATCAGTATATTGGCCAGCAACATCTATTAAGCCGAGATAAGCCTCTCTATCAAGCTATTTTAGCAGGGCGTTGCCACAGTCTTATTTTGTGGGGGCCGCCGGGCGTTGGTAAAACGACCTTAGCGCAAATTATTGCCAACCATGCCGATGCGGCGCTGATTCAAATGTCGGCGGTAACGGCAGGCATTAAAGACATTCGTGATGCGGTGAGTGAAGCGCGTACTAACCTTGAAGGTCTTGGCCAACGTACCTTACTGTTTGTTGACGAAGTACATCGTTTTAATAAATCTCAGCAAGATGCGTTTTTACCACATATAGAGGATGGTACCTTTATTTTTGTTGGTGCCACCACCGAGAATCCCTCGTTTGCACTAAACAATGCGATTTTATCGCGAGCACGAGTATATGTCCTTAAATCACTGCAAGACACTGATTTGCATCTTGTTATTGAGCGAGCGCTTGCAAGCGATGATGAACTGAAAAATAAAACGGTGGTACTTGCACAAAATGCTAAACAAGCGTTGTGCCAAGCCAGTGATGGCGATGCTCGTAAAGTGCTTAATTTACTTGAGCAGGCGATTGATTTAACCGTAGAGCAAAACGGCCAATACTTAGTTGATGAGCACGTACTCAGTCAAGTATTGCCAACGCATTTAGCCAAGTATGACAAAGGGGGGGATGAATTTTACGATTTGATCTCAGCCTTTCATAAGTCAGTTCGAGGTAGCTCCCCAGATGGTGCTTTGTATTGGTATTGTCGTATTTTAGCCGGTGGCGGCGATCCGCTGTATGTTGCAAGGCGGTTACTCGCCATCGCCACTGAAGATATTGGTAATGCTGATCCGCGTGCCATGGAAGTAGCCCTCAATGCATGGGATATATTTCAGCGAGTTGGACCAAGTGAAGGCGAGCGTGCAATTGCACAAGCTACGATTTACCTTGCTAGCGCACCGAAGAGTAATGCGGTGTACGCGGCGTTTAATCAAGCCAAAGCGGATGCGCAGAACGAGCCAAGTTACCCGGTGCCAGAGCATTTACGTAATGCACCAACCAACTTAATGAAAGACTTAGGCTATGGTGCTGAATATCGCTATGCGCACAATGAAGAAGGTGCCTATGCTGCAGGAGAAAAGTACTTTCCAGAGCAGATAGCCGATAAGCAATATTACTTTCCAACGGATCGTGGCTTAGAACAAAAAATAAAGCAAAAGCTCGACTATTTAAAAGAGCGCGATCATCACAGTGACATAAAACGCTATGACAAGCCTTAAGATATATCTCATGATTGCCGCAGGAGGAGCCTCAGGTGCCTGTTTACGGTTTTTTATTAGTGAAACCATGCTAAAACTACTTGGTAGGGGATTCCCTTTTGGCACGTTGACGGTTAATATTCTTGGTTCATTGTTGATGGGCGTATTATACGGTTTGATAGAGCGCGAAATTATCACCGTTAGCCCCGCTAAAACCCTTATAGGGATTGGCTTTCTAGGTGCTTTGACCACCTTCTCGACATTTTCAATGGATTCGTTGTTGTTATTACAACAAGGTCACTTTTTTAAAATGGCCCTCAATATCACCTTAAATGTGGTGGTGTGTATTTTTATGGCTTGGCTGGGCCTTCAGCTGGTAATGCAAAAAGGTTAAAAACTAACATGTTAGATTCTAAATTATTACGTCAAGATCTCGAGCAAACAGCTGCGCGTCTAGCAGCACGTGGTTACGAGCTAGATACTGCGACTGTCAGCGCACTTGAAGAAAAACGCAAAACATTACAAGTAAAAACACAAGAATTACAAAGTGAGCGTAACAGCAGCTCCAAAGCGATTGGCCAAGCTAAAGCTAAAGGCGAAGATGCACAACCATTGTTAGATGCAGTAAGCAACTTAGGCGCGCAACTTGATAGTGTTAAAGCTGAGCAAGACGCTATTTTAGAAGAGCTTAAGCAAATTTCTTTAGCTATCCCAAATTTACCTGATGAATCAGTACCAGCGGGCGCTGATGAATCTGATAACGTTGAGATTTCAACCTGGGGCGAGCCTAAAAAGTATGATTTTGCAGTAAAAGATCATGTAGACTTAGGACAAGATTTAAACGGCCTTGATTTTGAAATGGGCGTTAAAATTACCGGTTCACGCTTTACTGTAATGCGCGGCGCAATGGCCCGCATGCACCGTGCACTAGTGCAATTTATGCTAGACACGCATACAGATAAAAACGGTTATACAGAAATGTACGTACCGTATTTAGTAAACCGCGACAGTTTATACGGTACAGGCCAATTACCTAAGTTTGCAGAAGACTTATTCCACACTAAAGGTCTTGTAAATGATGACGGTGAAGAGCAAGAAGGTTTTAGCTTAATTCCTACTGCTGAAGTACCACTGACAAACAGCGCGCGTGACGAAATTTACGACGAAAAAGATTTACCAATTCGTTTAACTGCCCACACTCCGTGTTTTAGAAGTGAAGCTGGTAGTTATGGCCGTGATACTCGTGGCCTTATTCGTCAGCACCAGTTCGATAAAGTTGAGCTAGTACAGCTGGTAAAACCAGAAGATTCAATGCAAGCATTGGAAGAGCTAACAGGTCACGCAGAGCAAATATTACAAGCACTAGAGCTACCATACCGTAAAGTAATTTTATGTATGGGTGACATGGGCTTTGGCTCAGCAAAAACCTACGATTTAGAAGTATGGTTACCAGCGCAAGATACCTACCGTGAAATCTCATCATGTTCAAACATGGTTGATTTCCAAGCGCGCCGTATGCAAGCACGTTTTCGTCGCGCGGGTGAGAAGAAGCCAGAGTTACTGCATACACTCAATGGCTCAGGCCTAGCAGTAGGACGTACTTTAGTGGCTATCTTAGAAAACTACCAACAAGCGGATGGTTCAGTAGTCGTGCCTGAAGTACTTCGTTCATATATGAACGGCCTTGAAGTAATTAAATAAGCTTTAGAGCTGTAAGCTTTAAGAAGAGAAGCCGCTGTTTGTAATGAACAGTGGCTTTTTTGTAAGTTCAATTTATAGGTGCAAGGTTAAAGGCGAGCGAAAAAGTTAGTTAACTTGAACTTTGGTTAAGAGATTTACTCAGATACTTATTAAAAGTATTAATATTATTTTTATTCTCCTAAGCTCAGGTTAGTTATCTAGGGTGATTAAAAATCATTTAAAAGAGTAACGTAAAATGCGTTTTAATACCGACGTATATTGCTTAAAAAATCCACCTGTGTTGTAAGCAATACCATGTTTTTTTAGTACGGCTTGCACCTTAGGAGCAACTTCTTGATAGCGCGATGATGGCATGTCAGGAAATAAATGGTGCTCTATTTGACAGCTCAAATGCCCCGTTAATATATGAAACCAATTAGCGCCGTTAATATTTGATGAACCTAAAACTTGGCGATAATACCACTGACCTTGAGTTTCATTTACGCAGTCTTGCTCGTTAAAGGTTTTAGTTTCTTCGGTAAAGTGACCACAAAAGATGATGGTTGATGTCCACAAATTACGAATTAAATTAGCAAGAAAATTACCAGCTAAAACCCACAAAAATAATGGACCAGCTAATAGCGGGAATAACGCGTAATCTTTAATTAACTGGCGCGCACCTTTACTAAAAAAGCGTCGTTTTAACATCGCGTGAGACACGTCAGTTTCGCGGCTTTCTTTCTTTTTACCCATAAATACACGCTCAGCTGCCAGCTCATGGTATGACACACCCCATTGAAACAATACAGTTAAGTTTATATAGGTAATAAACTGCCATATATTTTTCAAACGCCATTTAAAGTCATTACTCAAGCGTAGCAAACCATACCCAAAGTCACGGTCTTTACCAATAATATTGGTGTAGGTATGATGCTCAAAGTTATGCACGCGGTGCCAGCTTTGGCCATCACATGCTATGTCCCATTCATAGTGTTGGGAGTTAAGTTGTTTGTCGTTCATCCAGTCGTATTGGCCATGCATGACATTGTGACCAATTTCCATATTATCAAGGATTTTAGCTAATGCGAGTAGCAATACTCCCGCAACCCATAGCAATGGTTGAATAAACCCAAGCATTAATAGAATACGTCCGCTCCATTCACATAGGCGCTGTTTACGTACAATAGAGCGAATATAGTCGGCATCTTTTTGACCCACTTTATCAAGCGTCTGCATTTTTATAGCATCTAATTCGCTTGCTAGTTGCTCATAGTTAATAGTTTTCATAATTGTAACTCCAAATCACTAACAGGTTGGCTGACACACAGTTGAATGAGCTGTTCGCCGTTATCTGATAGTTCACCAGTTTTTAAATTACGTACCACGCCAGACTTTTTAATACATTGACACTGATGACAAATTCCAATGCCACAGCCGCGTTTTACTGGCAGCTGTTTTGCTTCAAACTGTGTTAGTAGCACATCAGTATTTGTTACAACATGTGCATGGTTATTAATTTTAACATTAAGTTGGCCTGCGTTATGGGTGCTTGGCAGGGCTAAACCGAACGCTTCTTGGTTATAATTTAATGCGTGTTTTTTAGCAAAATCACTGACCGTTTGCATAAAGGTTAAAGGACCACAACAATAAACATCAGGTTTTTCTGCGAGGTTAATATGGCTGGTAATCTGATTTGATTGTTCGCGGGTTAATAATAAAAATGAAAAGTGCTTAAATCGCAGAGCCAATTCGCTAAGTTCATCAACACATTGATGTTCAGACGTTTTTGCGTAATACACTAATATGACATTGGTGGATATTTGGCCAAGATGTTCGTAAAGCATAGCGAGTATTGGCGTGATACCAGAACCTCCCGCGATAAAAGTGACTGGTGCGCCAGTGTTTTTAAATATAAATTCACCACTTGGCGCGGTGATACTACACCACGAACCAGCTTGCAGTGTTTCTTTAAGTAAACCAGTAAAGCGCCCGAGTGCATTTGTTTTAATTAGTAAGCGCACAAGCCCAGTGTTTTTAAATTGTTGAGCGCTTGAAACAATAGTAAAAACACGCGTTAATAACCGCCCATTTATTTCAACTGTTAAGCTAATATGCTGTCCAGCAATGTGAACAGGCCATTGTTTACTTGGCTTAAGTTGAATACTTAAATATTCACCCTTGTGTGATTCTGTATGGATCACTTGTGCTCTAAATTGGCCTGCACGCCATGCAGGTTTAAATACCTGCATAATTGGTTCTATATAACCTGCAAAACTTTGATGGTGTAAAAACCATTTTGAAAATTGGTCTAATGCCTGCGTAAACATCGTCATTACATCTCTTTCTAAACCGAGTGCTTATTGGCCTGTGTTTTCTTTATTTAAGGGTAAGCACTGAAATAATTACTTTAATAATTTGAGCGTACACCTGTAAGTTCAAATTTCAGCGCACAAGTGTACCTTGAAATTTTTGATTTTCAATACGTATAGAGTAATTATTCTATTGTTTTTATTTGTAACTTACGTAAGGCACGTTAAATTGCGGAATATAAAATGATAAGCATAGAATTATTTAAAGCTTCAACTATCTGATTTTTAGTATTTATATTTCATGTGGTTATAGAGGCACTTTTAGGCTGCAAACTTATCAACCTGCAATGGTAACCAAATAATCATAATGTTAAAGCGAGCCATGAATATCTGTTGCATTCAACCTTTTTTCACCTTGTGATTATTTTTCAAAATGGTTTAATACGGCTAACCATATTCTTTTAATAAAGCTTTGGTTATTTGGACTTTTTAGGTTTACGCGACAGCAAATCACACGAGTAATTATTGAAGTTGAAAAAGACTAAGTAATTGAATAAAAATAGTAATTAGACTATGGTTGATATATTAATAATAAATAAAAACGAGCAATTCTATAGGCTCCTTTTGTATCTACAAGGATTGAGCAAGTGCCTAAGTCAGTATCAATTACAATCAGTGATGAGTTTTCCAGAATCAAATTACTAAAAAATAGAACGCCAGAAACATCTGAAGAAGAGTAAGCGTATAGCTAACGACACCTAGCTTTGTTTAATGTTCCAAGGTAGCAGTGGCTCAAGGTTATCTGGCTGCTCAGCAAGGTACTGTAAGCATGTTGATATATAGTTATGCACCACAAGGTC
>NZ_JACJEW010000047.1:0-31964 GCF_014164315.1 Pseudoalteromonas sp. SG44-1 | reverse complement strand
TAGGCTAATTCATGGTTCAATTAAGTTGAACTTAAAAGGAGAATCGATACGAAAACAGTTAAATAAATTGACTGATGATGATCAGTTAAGCTAATTTAAAAACGGCTCTACAAAATGATAAATCAGGTGATCAAAGCTGATGAGAATCGGTGATCAAAGTCATGAGAATACGCACCATTTTGGCCCTGATAGGGTCTAAATCAACATATACCATACAGAATGCCTCTGCAGCTTCATCAAGAAGCGCTTGTGACTTGAAGCATCCTTCCCACAAATTTATAGAGAATAAATTTGAATGCCATTAGGCAGCCCGAAGTGTGAGCGCCACGGATGGCAGCGAATAAAAGCGCCCTGTGCAGTTATCTTCTTTATTCGCTTTACTGGCAGGCACTGTCTTCATTTAATATCTTCATAAACCAACTGATGCTTACTAAGCGCTCTCGGTATTGTTCAACCGCTTGGTTAAAAAAGATGAGCTCTGATTGACTCATGACTGCATAAGTACATACATCAATGCAAAATACCTTAGTCAATTCTAGTAACCTGTCTTCAACCCACCCCTTGCGGATTAAAATTCGTTCAATATGGGGGTAATCGCGGCGCGAGATTTATAACCTGGTGGGCCAAGTAAAAAATCGAGCAATTAAACTACCGCGTCCCTTACCCACATCCATGTAGGCAACAAAGAGTTATAGACCTTCGTCTTTCTATAAATCGAGCTCTTTAAATTGGAATAAAAGTAATGTTGTCGATATCACAACCATAAAATATATTCTTTTTATCCTCTAATAAACATTCAGGCAAAGTAACTTTTTTAAGATATTTATTTTCACCGAAGCAGTCATTACTAATTGACGTTACAGAAGCCGGTATAGTCAAGTTTTCTATGTTATTCCCGACAAAACAAAACATAGGAAGAAAATCTATTTCCGCTTCAATAGTCAGCTTTTCTATTTTATTACGTCCAAATGCCCCACCACCAATTTTTATAACGCTAGCAGGAATAACAATTTCTTTAATGTGGTTTTGATAGAAGGCATCTTCATCTATAAATTCTAAATACTTTGGTAACACAACAGCTTCAAGCTTTTTATTGTCAAACGCTTCACGCATAATTGCAACCACAGGTTTGTTATTAATATAATCAGGGATAACAACGTCTTTAGAATCCCCTATATAATCTAAAATTACAATTTTGTCGTCGATATCTTTAAAAGTGTAAGATTCATTCGTTAAGTTTTCCATTACGATCCTAATTTTTATATAAGTTTCCACTTAAAATTTATGTCAAATAGATCAAGTAAGTTAATCAAATATACGACTTAAAGTCATCTTTGAGTAATTTTAACTCACACAGAAACTAAGAGACTTTCAAGTGTGTAAAGCATCAACCGCGTGAATTATCTATCACGTATTTTAGAGCTGATCAAAGTAATCCCCCGCTTTATGCCTAAAAAATACATTACAGTTTTCTAACTCAACCTGTAATGGCTCTTTTTGTAAGACTTTAACATACGGATTTAGCTCTAATATAACGGTCGTCGTTTTTGACAATAATAGTGCGTTGTAAAGAGCACGTTTACGTTTTTCAGAGTTAGAGTAAGGCATACGAATTATGATATTTTTTTTGCACATTGGCGCCGTGATCGGAAAGTACTCTTTTGGCACAAACACTTTAAATTGACCCCCTTTAATGAATCCATATTCAGTGTTTACAGAATACTTGCCTGAAGTAATTTCATATTTTATATGATAGTAGTCTGAATACTTTCCTGAATTAACTTTAATTTCTTGAGCAATAAGGTGAAACGAAATTAACAACGCCATAATACTTGAGAAATATTTCATACTACCCCAATACATATAAAACTATTTAGCCATATCTATAAAATTGCTATCCGAATAGCTCTCCATACTTTAAGTGGGATAACTAAACTCACCCATATATATCAATTCAAATCCATCACCTTTGACTGTTCTTGGCCTATCAATTTCTTCCTTTGATAAAAATAGAAGCACGTTAGCATCTAATAATTCAAATTCCTCTGCTGTTTTAATAACATCATGCAACCAATGCTCAGAATATGAATACGGCTTAAAAAAAGTTTCTAATGAAGACTCCTGATCTCTTGATCCAATTTCCATGAAGTCATGATCGATAAAAACTTCTCCCTGTGATTCGCAAAATTTTGAAAGAGGAATATCATCATCAAAACCATAACGCTCTTCAAGGAAGGAATTGTATTTTGAATGATCAGAAACTCTTCCAAGAAAAAAGTGCGAAACTTCACGACTTTTCATAATTGACTCCTTTGTCAAACCTCGTTTACAAGCAGAAATTATTAGTTGAATATACAACGAAGGAGCAAAACTAAGGATTATTAATCCTGCTTAGATTACTGATAATCATTGAATTTCATTATCAGTATAACTGATAATTAGTTACGTTGAAACGCTGCCTACTTAACAGTAGAAAAATTAGTGAATTTCACAATGAGATGTAAGTTGGTTGTAGTAACATTGATAAAAATCACTATTCAGTCACTAATGACAAGTATTTACTAGCTGTAAAGTTAGCTCCATTTTGTAATACTATACTCATATTCAAATATAAAAGTATCAAACACATAAATTTAGCTTATCTTTAATATTTAACTAAGTGATAATAATAAACATCCTTAACAATTGCAAAAACGTACTAAATCATTTTGATGTTTTTGTTATGTGCTAATTAAAAGAGAACTAGATGGATGACGATATACAGTTTTTTAAAGATAAACTAATAAACGGCGACGTAGATAGGTTTGAGTTACTAGATTTTATAGAATACGTAAGAAGCTACGGCCTAACTTATGAAGTATTCACTATAGCTAGGCAAATGTATAAGGATGATATGGATCAACAGGAAACAGCGGGACTATTAAGTATGCAAGCTATGAGTTGGGATTTATAACCATATGGCGCTTTGCTCTTATATCGAAAAAACTGGCATTCTTGTGTTATAGATAAGGTGATATTATCAAAAGTCAGTTTCATCACATTTTTCATAAGATTCATACACTCAACCTATTGTTATTATATGAGCCCAAACACACACGTTATCTACCTATCACTATTTAACTCATATAGCGATAATTTTTCTTGATTAACTAAGTTTATTATCGGTTCATTTGGATAACGGTGTATAAAATAAAAAAGATTATAGTCTGAGTTATTATCGTTATTAGCCATCAACCAACATTGTGACAGCCATTCAATAATAATGGGTTCGCTGATACTATCATAAGCATCACACTCATCTTCATCAATATCATTTTTTGCAATATACTGTTTTAAATAAGCCATATACTGTGCATGATATTCGCGACTGATAAACTCATGTTTCGCCATAAAAGCTTCATCGCAATCCTCAAGCACTTGGCTATGGTTTGCCATATCAGTACAGGTAATAAATGTCAGCGCTAACTTATGCTCATCAAACACTTCGCAAATACACTCTACACGTCCGGTCTCATTTTTCATCGTGATTTCGTACTTCGAAATAAAGCGTTTAAAAATAGCAATACAAGTCGGTGTATACGTCTCTAAATGCTGCTTTAATTTTTTCTTGGGTTCATCCATATGTAGCTTAACCTGCATCACTTTTTTAAATAACTAAAATCATTATTTTTTAATTTATCTTTTTCAATAAAAACAATTCATTTATCACCATAGTGCCAACACTAATCTAATTGGGCGTAAAATGTGAGAGGGGAATTAACGATACTCAGTCACCGCGCAATTCTGACCATAAACAAAGTGTATTAAAAGGCAGCAGCATGATAAATAATCTTCAGCTTTGTTTCTGAGTATCATCGCAATTCAGAATTATATCATCAAAAGAAAAGGGTCTATCATTTCTTAGTTCCTCTTGCCTGTGTTAACTGGTTAGCTATTTTTTCGTTGGGTTTAGTTGTCACCCTACCTACGTTGCTTAATTTAACACCGAGTAAACTTAAAACTTACGACTTAGCGCTTAAAACTCTACTATCCAAGCCATAAAAAAAGCAAGCCATCTGGCTTGCTTTTTACATTCTTAAACCTTTAAAACGTTACACTTTCAAGTAGTCCATGATCCCTTCGGCGGCGTTACGCCCTTCGAAGATTGCTGTGACTACTAAATCTGAGCCGCGCACTATATCGCCGCCAGCAAAGATTTTAGGGTTAGTTGTTTGATGGGTAAATTCACCTTGTTCTGGTGCGTTAATGCCGCCCCAGTGGTTTATTTCTACATCGTACTTTTCTAACCAATCCATTTTGTGTGGTTTGAAACCAAACGCCATGAGTACTTGGTCGGCTTCAATCACATGCTCAGAACCCGGGATCACTTCAGCTCTGCTACGGCCTTTTTCATCTGGTTCACCCATTTGGGTTTTCACCATTTGTACGCCTGCAACATGGCCGTTGTCGTTTAGTACGATACCGGTTGGTTGCACGTTAAAAGTAAATTCAACACCTTCTTCTTTGGCGTTTTTCACTTCACGTCTTGAACCTGGCATGTTTTCTTCATCACGACGATAAGCACAGATTACTTTTGCCGCACCTTGACGAATTGAGGTACGTACACAGTCCATCGCGGTATCACCACCACCAAGTACCACAACCTTTTGGTTAGCCATATCAAGATAAGCTTGGTTAGACTCATCATAGCCCATTACGCGGTTGGTATTACCGATTAAGAACGGTAATGCATCATGTACACCTGGTGCATCTTCGTTTTCAAGGCCAGCACGCATGCTTTGATAAGTCCCCACTCCCAAAAATACTGCGTCGTATTCGGCCAATATTTCATCCATAGTGATATCAACACCGACTTCAGTATTAAGTTTAAACTCAACCCCCATTTCGGTGAAAATTTCACGACGTTTTTGCATGACTTGTTTTTCAAGTTTGAACGATGGTATACCAAAAGTAAGCAAGCCACCAATTTCTGGATGACGGTCAAATACCACTGGTTTTACACCATTACGCACTAGAATATCAGCGCAACCTAGGCCTGCAGGGCCGGCACCTATGATAGCTACTTTTTTATCGGTCCATACCACGTACGACATATCAGGCTTCCAGCCCATTTTAAATGCAGTATCAGTAATATATTTTTCAATATTACCGATTGTTACTGCACCAAACTCTTCGTCTAATGTACATGAACCTTCACACAAACGATCTTGCGGGCACACCCGGCCACACACTTCTGGTAAACTATTTGTGCGGTGTGATAGCTCCGCAGCTTCAAGAATACGGCCAGTACGAATTAACTTTAACCACTGTGGGATATAGTTATGCACTGGGCATTTCCATTCACAATACGGATTACCACAATCTAGGCAGCGGTCCGCTTGTGAGTTTACTTGCTTCTCTGAAAAGGGTTCGTAAATTTCAACAAATGATTTTTTACGTGACGAAATTGGCTTTTTGCGGGGATCAACCCGCTGCACGTCTATAAATTGATATACATTCTCGCTCATACTACCCCCTTACTGTGCTTGAACACGAAGTTCAGCACTACTACGAGCGCGATGCCCGAGTAAACTTTTCACATCACTTGATTTTGGCTTAACTAGTTTGAATTTTGGTAAATACGTTTCAAAACTGGCTAAAATAGTTTCTGCACGGCTTGAGCCTGTTAGTTCTAAATGCTCAGCAATTAGACCACGCAAATGCTCTTGGTGTGACGCTAGCTCATCTAACAGCACCACTTCGACTAGCTCTGGATTGATGCGTTTTTCAAAGTCATTACGCTCATCCAAAATATAGGCAAAGCCACCGGTCATACCTGCACCAAAGTTCACGCCTACATTGCCCAGCACGCAAACTACGCCACCGGTCATGTACTCACAGCCATTATCACCTACGCCTTCAACAACCGCTTGCACGCCTGAGTTACGAACCGCAAAACGCTCTCCAGCACAACCTGCAGCAAACAGCTTGCCACCCGTTGCACCATATAAACAGGTATTACCTGCGATGGTCGCTTTGTGACTTTCAAATGACGAACCCAGTGGTGGGCGAATAACCAGCTTACCGCCCGCCATGCCTTTGCCTACGTAATCGTTAGCATCGCCGACTAGGGTCATTTCTAGGCCACCAGCATTCCATACACCAAATGATTGACCAGCGGTTCCGTGTAACTCAATCGAGACAGGATCAGCCGCCATGCCTTGATTGCCATGCTTATCGGCTATATAACCCGATAACATCGCGCCCACTGAACGGTCAGTGTTACAAATACGGCTGACCAGTGAAATACCGCTGCTCTCATCAATTGCTTGTTGAGCTTTAGCAAGTAAGGTTTCATTCAACTTACCTAAATAATGTGACGTATTAGGTGCGCTGCAGTATAAGGTTTCACCAGTTGGGTTATTCGGCTGTGCAATCACTGACGATAAATCAATTTTTTGCTGTTTTGCAGTTTTACCTTCAATCGCTTCGAGTAAATCAAGACGACCGATTAAGTCTGTTAGTTTGGCAACCCCAAGGCTTGCCATAATTTCACGGGCTTCTTGAGCAATAAACTTAAAGTAGTTCATCGCCATTTCTGGTAGGCCATGGAAATGTTTTTGACGCAATGTTTCGTCTTGCGTTGCTACACCGGTTGCACAGTTATTTAGGTGGCAAATACGCAGGTACTTACAACCAAGCGCAACCATAGGACCCGTACCAAAACCAAAGCTCTCTGCACCTAAAATAGCTGCTTTGATGATATCAAGGCCGGTTTTTAAACCACCATCAGTTTGCAAACGAATACGATGACGTAAACCGTTTTCAACCAGCGCTTGTTGTGTTTCAGCAAGACCAAGCTCCCACGGGCTACCCGCATATTTAACCGACGTTAGCGGGCTTGCGCCAGTACCGCCGTCATAGCCTGAAATAGTAATTAAATCAGCATATGCTTTAGCAACACCAGTGGCGATTGTGCCCACACCTGGCTCTGATACTAGTTTTACTGAGATCAACGCTTTAGGGTTTACTTGTTTTAAATCGAAAATAAGCTGAGCTAAATCTTCAATCGAATAAATATCGTGATGCGGTGGTGGCGAAATTAAGGTCACCCCCGGTACCGAGTAACGAAGCTTAGCAATATACGGGGTTACTTTTTCGCCCGGCAATTGCCCGCCTTCACCTGGTTTTGCACCTTGCGCTACTTTAATTTGAATAACGTCAGCACTGCGTAAGTAATGTGGTGTTACCCCAAAACGACCTGACGCGACTTGCTTGATACGAGAGTTTTTCTCGGTACCATAGCGTAGTTTGTCTTCGCCGCCTTCACCTGAATTTGAACAGCCACCTAAGCGGTTCATCGCAATTGCAAGCGCTTCATGCGCCTCTGGCGATAATGCACCGATACTCATTGCCGCCGAGTCAAAACGCTTATATAGCTCAGTTGCAGGCTCAACATCATCAATACTGATCCCCTCTGCTGGCAGTTTCAGTGCAAGCATGTCACGTAATGTGGCAATTGGGCGCTTATTAACAAGATCTGCGTATACGCTGTAATCAGAATATTCGCCTGAGCGCACCGCTTTTTGTAACGTTTGAATGACGTCTGGGTTGTACGCGTGATACTCGCCGTCATGCACATACTTTAATAAGCCGCCATGGCTGAGTAATTTACGTTTACTTAATGCCAAAGTATGTAACTTGCGTTGGTCATCATCAAAATCAGTAAAACACGCGCCTTTAATGCGACTTGCCACACCATTAAAACAGGTATCAACAATTGCATCCGACAAACCAACTGCTTCAAACAACATTGAACAACGATACGATGCCACGGTACTAATGCCCATTTTTGACATGATCTTGTACAAGCCTTTGTTGATTGCATTACGATAAGCAAGCGTAACTTGGCAATAGCTCTTGTTGATCACTTTAGAGTCGCTCATCGCAACCAGTGATTCATATGCTAAGTACGGGTAAATTGCCGTTGCACCAAAACCAATTAATACCGCAAATTGATGCGCGTCACGGACACTACCTGTTTCAATGATGATATTTGATTCACAACGTAAATTGTTATCAACTAAACGCTTTTGTACCGCTCCAACAGCCATAGCGGCAGGAATTGGTAATTTATTCTCATCAAAATTACGGTCACTCAAAAACAACATGACACAGCCACCAGCTGCTTTTTCTTGCGCTTCGTCACAAATACGGATTACTGCATCACCAAGGCCTTCTTCTTTGCTGTAGGTGATATCGATTTTGCAATAGCTGTAATGAGCCTGATCAGCGCTCAATAATTGTTGCATGTCTGCATACATTAGGATTGGCGTATCAAACTGTAGGCGCTTAGCGTGCCCGGTCGTCTCATTAAACACGTTTTGCTCACTACCGATACAGGTCGCCAGCGACATTACATGGTTTTCACGCAGTGGATCGATTGGCGGATTCGTGACCTGAGCAAACTTTTGACGGAAGTAATCAAACAATGAACGGTTACCTTCAGAAAGCACTGCAAATGGCGTGTCATCTCCCATTGAACCGGTTGCTTCTTGGCCAATTTCACCCATCACGCGAATAACGCTATCAAGTTCTTCATTGGTGTAACCAAACATTTTTTGGTATTTCAGTAACGTTTCATCATCAAATGAACGGTTACCCGCATCTTGCTCTGATAACTGCTCAAACGGCGTTAAGCGCTTAACATTGGCCTCAAGCCATGCTTTGTATGGATGGCGAGATTTAAGATCGCGATCAATTTCGTCTGAGTGCCAAATTTTACCTAACTGAGTATCAATAACTAATAGCTCACCAGGGCCAACGCGGCCTTTCTCAACCACTTCATCCGCAGTGTAATCCCAAATACCCACTTCAGAAGCGAGGGTAATAAAGCCATCTTGAGTGATCACATAACGTGCAGGACGCAGACCATTACGGTCCAAGTTACACGCGGCAAAGCGCCCATCAGACATCACAATACCAGCAGGGCCATCCCATGGTTCCATGTGCATAGAGTTAAAGTCGTAAAATGCACGTAAGTCATCATCCATCGCACGGTTTTTCTGCCATGCAGGTGGTACTAGCATTCGCATAGCACGGAATAAATCCATGCCACCAGCTAAAAACAACTCAAGCATATTATCTAGGCTTGATGAATCTGAGCCGGTTTCATTGACAAAGGGTGCTGCTGATTGCAAATCTGGAATAAGCGGCGATGCAAACTTATATGAACGAGCACGAGCCCACTGGCGGTTACCTTGTATGGTGTTGATTTCACCATTGTGCGCTAAATAGCGGAACGGCTGAGCCAAAGGCCAACGCGGTTGTGTATTAGTTGAAAAACGTTGGTGAAATACACAAATTGCGCTGGTCATGCGGATATCGGCTAAATCTAAATAGAAGTTAGGCAAATCCACCGGCATCATTAAGCCTTTGTAGATAGTTACTAACCCAGACAAGCTGGCAATGTAAAAGCCTTCATCTTCGCTTAAACGCTTTTCAGCACGACGGCGCGCAACGTATAAACGACGCTCTAAATCTTTTGGGCGCCAGCCTTCTGGTGCATTAACAAAAATCTGTTCAAATTTAGGTAACTGCTTGATTGCAATTGGCCCTAAACATGATTCATCTGTTGGCACAATTCGCCAACCTTGAATATTGAGGGTTTCTTTTTCGAGTTCTTCACTCAATATATCTTTTGCAGCTTGCGCAAGTACTGGATCTGAGTTTAGGAAAATCATGCCAACGGCATAATTTTTACCCAAGTGCCAATTTTTTTCAGCGGCAATAGCACGAAAAAAGCTATCTGGCTTTTGTAATAATAAGCCACAGCCATCGCCTGTTTTACCATCAGCAGAAATACCACCACGGTGTTCCATACGGTCTAAGCCAGTGATCGCTGTACGAATTAAACGATGACTTGCCTGACCATTAACTTGGGCTATTAAGCCAAAGCCACAATTATCTTTTTCTAATTTTGAGTCGTATAACATAGACCCCTCCCCTTGCTACAACAACTAGCTATGAATGACCTTCTCGACGGTTTGCTAGCAGACAGTCAAAACTATCGCCAATTGTACATTGAGTCAATAGCGCTTTGAATACATATTCACATTCTTGAATATTTCTCACCACAACACAATCTTTTTATTTCATGCCTATTTTTAACATTTAGCGATATTTTACCCGTTATTTTTTTATGACACTGGTGTCATATTTAACAAGTTGTAAAATAACCGTACCACAAACCTGCAGTTTACGTTAACGTAAACCGGTGTGAAAATGAATAAATATTCACTGAGTTATGTAGCGAAAATAAATGCTTTCTTTTTTATTGAATCTCTTTGCTGTCGTTCAAGGTCGATACCACAGCGCACATTAGAGTAAATACTCTTTTCAATGTCTTTTTATGGGTAAATTTAAAACCACTAATTAATGCATAATTATCATCACAACAGTCACATTTTGCATAATTTACGCTAGTTAGTAAGTCTTTAGCTTGCTCACCCTGTTGACGCCTGCGACAGCTTCTTAGCCGCCATAGCAAAGTGTCCGCAGCGGACACAATTTATGTCCGCGGACACCAAATAATTTAAAAATAAATAATTATCTCATTAAAATCATAACATTAAATTTTGGCATGATATTCGAATAAACATTAAAAGATAATTACAGGACACAACTTATGTTTATTCTCAGTTTATTTTTAGTTTCACCAATCACTGTCTTAGTAGTGAGCTTGATGATCACTTACTGCGAGAATAGACATAGCTAAGGATCACTCATGATAAAAGATACCAGCGGACAAGATGTAAGTATTACGCAAAGACGTAGTTACAAAAAACCATTAATAGTACTGGTGCTATCACTTGCTGTACTTGCTTTATGTGCACAAGCATTTATGGGTAACAATCAAGGTAGTATTTCTGTTGAGCGGGCTTCTTTACAGATTGCTACCGTTAATATTAGTCGTTTAGTACGTGATGTAGCCGCCAGCGGTAAAATTGTTGCTGCAAATGCTCCTAAGGTTTATAGCCCAGAACGTGGATATGTGGATTTACAAGTTAAAGCCGGTGATAAAGTAAATAAAGATGACATTATTGCTTTAGTCGATAGCCCAGAACTCAATAATGAACTAAAACAGCAACAATCGGTGTTAGCCCGCCTTGATGGTGAATTACAACGTAAGCACTTAGAAGCACGCCGACAAAAGTTAAGCTTAACCAAAACGCTTGATCTCGCCCAAGTAGAGCTCAATGCAGCAGACAGGGAAAATCGCCGTGCTAAGCTTTCTATCGAAAAAAACTTGATCAGCCAAATTGATTTAGAAAAAGCAGTTGATGATCTTGCCCGAGCCAAGCTTTCTTACAAACACGCTCAACAAGAAGTTGAACTTGCTAAAGATACACTCGCATTTGAACTCAAAGCTGCAGAGCGCGATCTCGCTCGCCAACAACTGATCGTTGATGATTTAAATCGTCAAGTCAGAAACTTAACTATTAAAGCCAGCGTCACCGGTATTGTTGGTAACCTGCTTGTACAACAAAAAGAAGCCGTTACCCAAAGTCAGCCGTTAATGACGCTGGTTGATTTAAGTAATTTTGAAGCACAACTGCAAGTACCTGAAAGTTACGCCAACGAACTCGGTTTAGGAATGGAAGTTGAGCTCACACTCGGGGCAAAAAAAGTGACTGGTGTGTTGTCGGCAATTTCGCCGGAAGTTAACAATCGTGAAGTAACTACTCGAGTACGCTTTGACGAAGAGCTAAAAGGCATTCGCCAAAACCAGCGATTAACAGCGCGCATTTTATTAGAAAATCGTGATGACGTTTTACAAATCAAACGCGGTGCGTTTATGCAGCAAGGTGGTACGCAGGTTTACAAAGTTATCGGCGACACCGCACAACTGGTAAATATCACAACCGGGGCAAGCAGCATCAACGCAATAGAATTGCTACAAGGTGTTAGCTCAGGCGATCAGCTGATCATCTCCAGTTACGATAACTTTAAACAAGCGCCAACATTATTACTGAGATAAGAACAACCATATTACAAGGATCAACTCATGCTTAAAATGAACAATATTAGTAAACTGTATCAAACAGAAATGGTGCAAACCCATGCATTACGCGACTTTAACTTACAAGTAGAAGAAGGCGAATTTATCGCTGTAACTGGCCCTAGTGGCTCCGGGAAAACCACCTTTTTAAATATCGCAGGCATGTTAGAACCTTTTAGCAGTGGTGAATATCTGCTCGATGGTATTAATGTTGGCAAACTGAACGACAATCAACGAGCGGATTGTCGCAATCAAAAAATTGGTTTTATTTTCCAAGGCTTCAACCTGATCCCTGATTTAAATTTATATGAAAACATTGAAGTGCCACTGCGCTACCGAGGTATTAAAGCAAGCGAGCGTAAACGTCGTATTGAACAGTGCTTAGAACAAGTAGGTCTAGCTTCACGCGCTAAACATTTGCCGCAACAGTTATCAGGTGGTCAACAGCAACGGGTAGCGATTGCCCGCGCCCTCGCCGGTGAGCCGCGCTTTTTATTAGCCGATGAACCAACAGGTAACCTAGACAGCTTAATGGCACGTCAAGTGATGGAATTGCTGGAGCAAATTAACCGTGACGGCGCGACCATCATTATGGTGACTCATGACCCAGAACTTGCCCGCAGAGCACCTCGTAATATTCAAGTGGTTGATGGTCAACTTGCCGACTTTACCTTGTATCAAGGCGCGCAAAACCTAAAAAATGTGGCTGGAGCGTAACTTATGCTATTACATTACCTCGATTTAAGTTGGCGTAGTTTTAAGCGCACACCACTGGTAAGCATGTTAATGGTGCTAGCCATTGCTATTGGGATTGGTGTAACCATGACCAGTTTAAGCGTTTATCATATGATGTCGGCGGATCCTATTCCCGAAAAAAGCAATCAACTTTATACTGTGCAATTACAAACCATGGATGAAGGCCATACGTGGTGGACTAAAGATAACCTGCCGTCACAACTGACCTATCAAGATGCGGTTAATTTACAGAATGCGCCAATACCTGAGCATAAAATTGCCATGATGCGCTCTGGATTTTCGGTGCATATAGATTCAGACATCATTAAACCATTTATAGGTGAAGCACGTTTAACCACTCCCGATTTTTTTAGCCTATTTAATTTATCATTTATTTATGGTGGAAGCTGGTCTTCGCAACAAGAACAGACAGCGGCATCCGTGGTGGTGATCAGCGAAAAGCTCAATGACAAATTATTTGCAGGTAAAAACTCTGTAGGTAAGGTGATTTATCTGGATGATCTCAGTTATGAAGTTGTCGGGGTTATCGCACATTGGCAGCTAACGACTAAATATTACGATTTAAACAATGGCGCATTTAATGAACCCGAAGAATTATTCCTACCTTTTAGTTTAGTTAAGGCTAATGAAGTAGTAACGTGGGGTAATACCAATGGGTGGAAACATGAAAACACGCGAACATTTGCTGACAAGCTGCAGTCAGAAAAAGTTTGGATCCAATTTTGGGCACTATTATCTGACGCCAAACAAAAACAAGCATACGCAGACTATTTATTAGCTTATATGCAAGAACAACAAAAATTAGGACGTTTTAAGCGTAAAGTACTTGAATACAAACTACGCGATGTAAACCAATGGATGCAATACAACAATGTGGTTAGTGAAGACAACAAAATATTGGTCGGCTTAAGCTTTATGTTTTTAGCTGTGTGCTTAGCCAATATCCTTGGTTTATTGCTCGCTAAGTTTTTGCGTCGGGCACCGGAGGTAGGTGTGCGCCGAGCACTAGGAGCCAGTAAACGACAAGTTTTTTTACAGCATCTAGTTGAAGTAGCCATGCTTGGGGCTTTAGGTGGCTTGCTTGGTATTGTGATAGCACAAGTTGGTTTACTCGCTGTGCGACAAAGCTACAGTTACTATGAAAGCTTAGCCACCATGGATATCACCATGTTACTCAGTGCACCTATTATCGCTATAACAACCTGCATCGTAGCCGGACTTTATCCTGCTTGGTTAGTGTGTAAAACCAACCCTGCAATTTACCTCAAGAGCCAATAAGGAGCCTTATTATGTTAGAAATCAAACCTATATTTCATGCTCTTTGCCGCTCAAAAGTCGGGGCAATATTACTCTTAATTCAAATTGCCATAACCACAGCAATCGTTAGTAATGCGGCATTTATTATCCAAGATAGAGTCGCTTTTTTAAATCAAGACACTGGCTACCCTGAACACGATATTTTTAAATTCAACGTGATGACCTTTGGACAAGATGTTGATATAAATCAGCAGATTGAGCTTGATGAAACTATGCTAAGGTCCTTACCAGAAGTCATTGATGCTGCAATGAGCAGTAGCATTCCTTTATCTGGAGGTGGTAGCGCATCTGATTTTAGTTTAAAACCAGCCCCGCAAGAAGGCCTGTCGGTAAGAACTGCTTATTTTTTTATTGATGATCATGGGATCAACACTTACGGTGTAAACCTAGTTATGGGTAGAAATTTTAGCGAAGATGAAGTATTAGTAACAAATAACGTTGATAAACGACCGAGTGTTACAATCGTTTCACAAACCTTACTCAATGAGTTATTTCCTAAAGGAAATGGTTTAGGTCAAACCATTTATTTTGGTGAAACGCCTTTGAAAGTTATTGGTGTAGTTGAAAAAATGATGAGCCCATGGCTTAAAGACAGCCGCCCAGATAATCTTGCATTCATCCCATATATTAATGCAAAGAGTCTTGCCCAATTTGTGGTTAGAACCAAACCAGACCAACGTGATGCAGTGATGAAAGAAGTTGAAAACCTGATGCTAAAAAATTACAGCAAACGGGTGATCAATAATATAAAAGGTCTAGATGAACTCAAAAATCAATATGTTGCTGCAGATAAACTCATGATGCGTATGCTGATTGTGCTGATCACTATTTTAGTATTAGTCACCGCACTAGGTATCTTTGGCTTAACTTTATTTAATATCAGCAAACGCACTAAACAAATTGGCACTCGCCGTGCATTAGGTGCCAGAAAATCAGCTATTATTTACTATTTTTTAGTTGAAAATGCGATGATCTGTGGTGTTGGTTTAATCTTAGGTTGTATCGCAGCTTTATTACTTGGGCAATTGTTAATGCAGCACTTTTCAATTGCCGCACTGCCACCGAGCTATATCGCAGGCACTGCCATTATGGTGTTTGTTATGAGCTTACTTGCCGTGTTTGGCCCTGCAAAACGTGCCGCCAACATATCACCGAGTATCGCCACGCGAACAATATAAAGCAGCTCCCAACCTATGCTACACTGGTTTAATACCGTGTAGCATTTTGAAATAAAGATAACAAAAACAGCGATTAAATTCACATGGAAAAAATACTTATTGTCGATGACAACCCTGCCATATTAGAAGCCTTGTCATTACTGTTAGAAATTCATGACTATCAGGTTGTGACTGCAAAAACGCAGCTTGAAGCCTTACAAATAGTGCAATACCAACGTATCGCGCTGGTTATTCAAGATATGAATTTTAGCAATGACACCACCTCTGGCGAAGAAGGTAAAGCGTTGTTTTATCAACTAAGAGCTCTCAACCCGCACTTACCGATTATTTTGATCACCGCGTGGACTGAACTGGCCAGCGCCATAGAGCTAGTCAAAGCCGGCGCCGCTGATTACTTACCTAAACCATGGGACGATAGCAAGCTCCTCACCTGTGTTAATAACTTAATCGAACTTGGCCAAGCAAAACAACAAAATGTAATGTATGCGCGCCACCAGCAAGAGCGAACATCAAGTTTAGCCGATGCCAACCTAGTTGGTTTAGTGTATCAAAGTACCACCATGGAAAAAATTCTCAATATGGCAATACAAGTCGCTAAGTCAGATGTCTCTGTGCTAATAACAGGTGCAAATGGCAGTGGTAAAGAACGCATTGCACAAATTATTCAAGCCAATTCTCACTTAAACCATGCCCCGTTTTTGACCATCAATGCCGCAGCCCTGCCCCATGATTTAATTGAAGCCGAATTATTTGGCGCTGAAGCGGGTGCTTATACTGGCATCACCAAACAGCGAATTGGTCGCTTTGAGGCCGCTAATGGTGGTACGCTGTTTTTAGATGAAATTGGTAACCTGCCATTATCAGGGCAAATGAAACTACTGCGCGTGTTACAAACTGGTGAGTTTGAACGACTCGGTTCAACAAAAACACAAAAAGTAAATGTTCGGGTTATTTCAGCTACCAATGAAGATTTAAAAGCGGCTATTCATGCAGGTCGATTTAGAGAAGACTTATATTATCGCCTCAACGTGATTGAGCTAAATTTACCCAGTTTAGCGCAAAGACCAGATGACATTTTAGCGCTTGCTAAACACTTCTTAGGCGAGCGCGAATTATCGCTTACAACAGAGCAAGGATTACTCGCGCACAATTGGCCCGGCAACGTTCGTGAGCTAGAAAATGCCTGTAAACGCGCAGCCGTACTCAAACCTAATGGCGACATTACCCTCGATGATTTTGCTCTACAATCGCAACCGCTGCACACTAACTTTGCTAAACAAGAACCCAGTAGAGTAGAACTAGAACAAGCTATGCGTCAGCACCAAGGAGTGATCGCAAAAGTTGCCAGACAGTTTGGTTTAAGTCGTCAAGCACTATACCGCCGTTTGCAGAAATTTGAGATTGATTACTAATGGAAAAAAATAAACCGGCACTGTCTCTCACTCGTAAAATAGTGCTGATATGTAACATCTCTGCACTTATTCCTGTTTGGCTCATCTGCTGGTTAACCCATTTAAGCTGGCCTTCACTACTAATAACAACGCTGCTCACATCACTGCTGGCAAGTTATTTATCTTTTCGGCTCAGCCGCACTCTGGTGCAAGGCATACACTCACTTGAAACTGGTTTGCTTAATTTTAAAGACGGTGAATTAGCCACCTTACTAGCTTATAACGGTAACGATGAATTAGGCCGCTTGTGTCAATTGTATAATCAAACTGCAAAGCAATTACGCCAAGAGAAACAATGGCTCTATCAGCGCGAGCTGATGCTTGATAAAGTGCTACAAAGCTCTCCCCAAGCCGTTATTTTAAAAAATGATAAAGGCTTTATTGTTTATAGTAACTACAGTGCCCGAGACCTTTTTAATGCCAAAACAGCGCTTGAAGGGAGTCAGTTTGCACACCTGCTTGAAAATGCTCATCCACAGTTAAACAATGCTTTAACGCGCGGTAGTGATGGTTTATTTACGCTAGATACTGAAGACCAAGAATCTCAAGCGTGGCATTTATCAACCGGTAAGTTATTACTTAACAATCAATACCATTACTTATATGTCTTTAAACAACTCACCCGCGAACTTAGCCGTCAAGAAGTGGAGGTGTGGAAAAAGGTCATTCGGATCATTAGTCACGAACTTAATAACTCTCTGGGTCCCATGTCGTCAATGCTGCACAGCGGCCAGTTACTCAGTGAAAAAGTAGACGAACCCAGACTTAGCCGCGTGTTTGCTACCATTTCTGAACGCATCAAACATTTAAACGACTTTGTACAAGGCTATGGCAAATTTGCCAAACTGCCCACTCCTCAGCCAAGCGCAATTAATTGGCAAGTGTTGCTCACACAACTGCAAAATCAATGGTGTTTTATGCTCGATATAAGTAATGACGTGCATACACTGGCTGATCCGACTCAAGTCGAGCAGCTACTGATCAACTTAATAAAAAATGCTCACGAATCAGGCTCTGCAAGCGAACATATAAGTGTCACTGTTACACAGAATATTAAAGGCACACATATCAGCGTAAACGACCAAGGTAAAGGTATGAGTGAGCAAGTGATGGCCAATGCATTAATCCCATTTTATTCAACTAAAGTCGCTGGTAGTGGTTTGGGGTTAGCATTGTGCCGTGAAATAGTCGAAGCGCATCATGGTCAAATTAGCTTACACAATCGTAAGCACGGCGGGCTTAGTGTTCATGTTATTCTGCCCCACGGTCCTAACAAACAATCACAAAAAAGCCGCAATTAAGCGGCTTTTTGTTGATTTGCTGATAAACGTTATTCAGCGCCAGCTTCTTTATATTTAGCTGCTGTTTCGGTGATCAGTGGTTGTAATTCACCACGTTGAAACATTTCAATGATAATGTCACAACCACCAATTAATTCGCCATCAACCCACAGTTGTGGAAATGTTGGCCAATTGGCATATGCTGGTAATTCAGCTCGGATATCAGGATTTAGTAAAATATCAACATAGGCAAACGGTTCACCGCATGACATTAATGCTTGAGATGCTTGTGAAGAAAAACCACAATTTGGTAATTTAGGCGATCCTTTCATATAAAGGATAATTGGATTTTCAGAAATTTGCTGTTTAATTTTATCAATGGTTTCCATCTACAACCTCAAAAGTGACGATAGCTGAACATATTAAGGCTTGAAAAATTTTCATTAAGCCTCATATATGTATCTTAAAGTGGGCAAATAAAGCCGCAATCGAAATAGTCTTGCATTTGCACTGCTGTTTGGCATTGCTGTTTGCTAAAACTTGAGTAAAATACTCAACAATTATAGTAACACTATAATCTCATTTGGTATAGGTAACTACCCTGTTTGAACAGGCATTAACTATTACTATTTGAACTATCAACCAAAAGAAGATGGAGATAAAAAATGGCATTTGAACTACCGTCACTACCATATGCAATTAACGCACTTGAGCCACATATTTCACAAGAAACATTAGAGTTTCACCACGGCAAGCACCACAATACTTATGTGACTAAACTTAACGGTTTAATCCCAGGTACTGAATTTGAAGGTAAATCACTTGAAGAAATCGTATGTTCTTCTGAAGGTGGCGTATTTAACAATGCAGCACAGATCTGGAACCATACTTTTTACTGGAACAGCCTATCTCCAAATGGCGGTGGCGAAGCAACAGGCGCTGTTGCAGATGCTATCAATGCTAAATGGGGTTCTTTTGAAGCATTCCAAGCAGCTTTTGATGATAAAGCAGTAAACAACTTTGGTTCAAGCTGGACATGGTTAGTTAAATTAGCTGATGGTTCTTTAGACATCGTTAATACTTCTAACGCTGCAACGCCACTAACTCAAGACGGTGTAACACCGATACTGACTGTGGACCTGTGGGAACATGCTTACTACATTGATTTCCGTAACGTTCGTCCAGACTACTTAAAAGCATTCTGGTCGCTTGTTAACTGGGAATTCGCGAACGCTAACTTCGCATAATTGATTGCTCGTTCTGAGCAAGCCCAATTTAAAAGACGCTCCGGCGTCTTTTTTGTTTTCTAACATAAATTTTTAATTTTATTGCACAAAAAATCAAATTCGTGACTAAGCTTTAAATAACCTTTGCTTCTTTTTTAATTTGTAAGCACCTAGTTTAAGCAGGTTTTTCGGAGGTTTCCATGAGTATTTTTGAGCATTACCAAGCACGATACGAAGCGGCACAAGAAGAAGAGTATAGTATCGCTGAGTTCTTAGAGATTTGTAAAACTGATAAGTCGGCTTATGCCAGTGCACCAGAGCGATTATTAGCGGCCATTGGTGAGCCAAAAATGATCGATACTTCAAAGGATGCACGGTTAAGTCGATTATTTTCAAACAGAGTAGTAGCACGTTACCCTGCCTTTAATGATTTTTACGGTATGGAGGATGCAATTGAACAAATCGTTTCATACCTAAAACATGCTGCGCAAGGCCTTGAAGAGTGTAAACAAGTGCTTTATCTACTTGGGCCTGTAGGCGGTGGTAAATCATCGATTGCCGAAAAGCTAAAATATTTAATGCAACAAGTGCCTATTTACTCAATTAAAGGCTCACCGGTCAATGACCACCCGTTGGCGCTTTTTGATCCTAATGAAGATGCTGAGCTGATGGCAAAAGAATACGGAATAAAGCCCCGTTACTTAAAAACCATTATGTCACCCTGGGCCACTAAGCGCTTATCTGAATTTAATGGTGATATTAGCCAGTTTAAAGTGGTAAAACGCTACCCCTCTATTTTAAATCAAATTGCTATTGCAAAAACTGAACCTGGGGATGAAAACAACCAAGATATTTCCGCTTTAGTCGGTAAAGTTGATATTCGCAAACTAGAACATTTTGCTCAAAACGATGCTGATGCTTATGCTTATTCCGGTTCATTATGTCTTGCAAATCAAGGGTTAATGGAATTTGTTGAGATGTTTAAAGCGCCAATCAAAGTATTGCATCCGCTTTTAACAGCCACGCAAGAGGGAAATTATAATGGCACCGAAGGTATTAGTGCACTGCCCTTTAATGGCATGATTTTGGCTCATTCAAACGAATCAGAATGGCAGACCTTTAAAAACAACAAGAACAATGAAGCCTTTTTAGACCGTGTTTACATCGTCAAAGTGCCGTATTGTTTACGTGCATCTGAAGAGGTAAAAATCTACGACAAGCTATTGGAACATAGTGAATTATATAATGCTCCTTGCGCGCCAGGCACACTGGAAACATTGGCAAAATTTACCACGCTATCACGGTTAAAAGATCCCGAAAATTCCAGTATCTACTCAAAAATGCGGGTATATGACGGCGAAAGCTTGAAAGACACCGATCCTAAAGCTAAATCGTATCAAGAGTATCGAGATTATGCCGGTGTTGATGAAGGCATGACCGGACTATCAACTCGGTTTGCATTTAAAATTTTATCGCGCGTGTTTAACTTTGACACACTTGAGGTAGCGGCAAACCCAGTGCATTTATTTTATGTATTAGAGCAACAAATTGAACGAGAGCAATTCTCTGCCGACGTTGAAGAACGCTACTTAAGCCACTTGAAAGGCTATTTAATCCCGCAGTATGTTGAGTTTATTGGTAAAGAACTGCAAACAGCTTATTTAGAGTCCTACTCTGAGTACGGGCAAAACATTTTTGACCGCTATGTCACTTATGCTGATTTTTGGATCCAAGACCAAGAGTATCGCGACCCTGATACCGGCCAGCTATTCAACCGCGAAGCATTAAATGCCGAACTTGAAAAAATTGAAAAACCAGCCGGCATTTCAAATCCAAAAGATTTCCGTAACGAAATCGTTAATTTTGTATTGCGTGCACGGGCGCACAACAACGGTAAAAATCCATTGTGGACCAGCTATGAAAAACTGCGCACTGTGATTGAGAAAAAAATGTTCTCCAATACTGAAGAACTATTACCCGTTATTTCTTTCAATGCGAAAACATCCGCAGAAGATCAGAAAAAACATGAAGATTTTGTCAATCGTATGGTGGAAAAAGGATATACCCAAAAGCAAGTTCGTTTGTTATCAGAGTGGTATTTACGCGTGCGTAAATCGCAATAACACGCAGCTGTGTATTTTTAGGGGGTCTTTATGGCGCATTTTATAGACCGTCGCCTGAACGGTAAGAATAAGAGCACGTTAAATCGTCAACGCTTTATCAGGCGCTATAAAAAACAGATCAAAGAAGCGGTGTCAGATGCAATAAATAAACGCAGTGTCACTGATTCCAGTAGCGGTGAGAGTATTTCAATTCCGCAACGGGATATCGGTGAACCTACTTTTCATCAAGGTAAAGGGGGCGATAGAGAACAAATTCATCCTGGTAACGATCAGTTCTCAACCGGTGATAAAATTAAACGCCCGCAAGGTGGCCAAGGTGGTGGAGCCGGCGAAGGTGAAGCGAGTGACTCTGGTGAAGGCGAAGATGACTTTGTCTTCTCGATTTCTAAAGATGAGTATCTAGACTTACTGTTTGAAGACTTAGAGCTGCCAAATTTACAGCAAAACCAGTTAGACAAACTCGTGCAAATGAAAACTCATCGTGCTGGTTTTTGTAGTGATGGTATGCCGAGTAATATTGATATTGTGCGTTCACTTCAGGGCTCACTTGCAAGGCGTGTTGCGATGAGCGCGGGTAAAAAGCGTCAATTAGCAGAGCTTGAAGCACAGCTTTGCCTATTAATGGCTGAGCCTGAACCAGATATAGCTGCTATTGCATTAATGGAGCAAGAAATCGCCGCATTACAAAAACGCATCAGTGCAGTGCCCTTTATTGATAATTACGATTTGCGTTTTCGTAACTATGAAAAACAGCCTCATCCAACTAGTAAAGCGGTGATGTTTTGTATTATGGATGTGTCGGGCTCGATGGATCAAGCAACCAAAGATATGGCAAAACGTTTTTATATTTTGCTTTATCAATTTTTGACCCGCAGTTATAAAGACATTGAAGTGGTGTATATTCGCCATCATACCCAAGCCAAAGAGGTCGACGAACAGGAGTTTTTCTATTCCCAAGAAACTGGCGGCACAATTGTCTCCAGCGCACTGAAGTTAATGAATGAGATAATTACCGAGCGTTATAACGCTGGCGAGTGGAATGTGTATGCAGCACAAGCCTCTGATGGCGACAATTGGGCAGATGACTCTCCCCAATGCTCAGAGATCTTACGCAACAAGTTGCTCAGTACCATTCGCTATTACGCTTATATTGAGATCACTACCCGCGCCCATCAGAGCCTATGGCGTGAGTATCAAAATATTTGTCAAACTCATAATAACTTTGCTATTCAACATATACGCAATGTTGAAGATATTTACCCTATTTTCCGTGAGTTATTCAAGAAGAGCCGTCAACACCAAGGGGCAGCCTAGGCTGTACAGCGAGGTATTTATATGACCAATAAACGAATGAGCGATGGGCCAGATTGGACATTTGAATTACTACAACAATACCAAGACGAAATAGCGCGGGTTGCTGAACATTATCGCCTCGATACTTATCCTAATCAGATTGAAGTGATCACCGCAGAACAAATGATGGATGCCTATTCCAGTGTTGGTATGCCTATTGGCTATAGTCACTGGTCTTATGGTAAAAAATTTATTCAAACTGAGCAAAATTACAAACGCGGACAAATGGGATTGGCTTATGAAATTGTCATAAACTCGAATCCTTGTATTGCTTATTTAATGGAAGAAAATACCCTTCCAATGCAGGCTTTAGTGATGGCGCACGCTTGCTACGGGCACAACTCGTTTTTTAAAGGTAATTATTTATTTAAAACATGGACTGATGCCAGCTCTATTATTGACTACCTATTATTTGCAAAAAATTATATTGCTCGTTGCGAAGAAAAACATGGCATTGATGAAGTCGAAAACCTAATCGATTCATGCCATGCACTTATGAATTACGGTGTTGATCGTTATAAACGCCCACAGCAAATATCTTTATTTGAAGAACAAAAACGCCAACAAGAGCGCGAAGATTACTTACAATCACAAGTGAACGAACTTTGGCGCACAATACCTTCACATCAACAGGAAACTAAAAAACACGAGCGTCATTTTCCTTCAGAGCCACAAGAAAATATTTTGTATTTTATAGAAAAAAATGCGCCATTACTGGAATCTTGGCAACGAGAAATAATTCGTATTGTGCGTAAAATCTCACAATATTTTTATCCTCAAAAGCAAACCCAAGTAATGAATGAAGGCTGGGCAACGTTTTGGCATTATACTATTTTGAATCACTTATATGATGAAGGGAAACTCACTGACTCATTCATGTTAGAGTTTTTACAAAGTCATACTAATGTTGTGTATCAGCCCCCTTACAATAGTAATTATTATTCGGGTATTAACCCTTATGCGCTGGGTTTTAATATGATGGTGGATATCCGCCGTATTTGTGAAAACCCTACCGAAGAAGATAAACAGTGGTTTCCAGAATATGCCGGGAGCAACTGGTTAGATACGCTGCACTTTGCAATGGAAAACTTTAAAGACGAAAGTTTTATTAGCCAATTTTTATCACCCAAACTTATTCGTGACTTTAAATTATTCACTATTATCGATCATGAAAAAGATCCGAATCTACAAGTTGGTGCGATCCACGATGAAAGCGGCTATCACGCGGTACGGACTGCGCTCTCAGCACAATATAATCTCAGTAATCACGAACCCAACATTCAGATCTATGATGTTGATATTAGAGGTGATCGCTCTTTAACCTTGCGCTACGTGCCACATCAAGATATTCCACTGGCAAAGTCTCACCACGAGGTATTAAAACACCTTTACAGACTATGGGGCTTTAAGGTAAAACTGGAACAAGAGTCAACCTCTGGCGAATTGAATATACTCGGGCAATGTCCATCAGATGATTCACGCCATACAACAGAGTGAATAGAATGGATAAAAAGCTTCTCGTACTAATTGATTCAGTAGAATTTGCGCGTACTGCTATTTTGCACGCGAAACACAAAGCAATTGGTAAGCAAAAACATATTGATATTGTCGCCTTTGCCTATGAAAGTGCAGGTAATATTTTGTTCTCGCCGCCAGCTGAACAATTGCAAGTAATTCAAGAAACAAGGTTGGCTACTCTCAAAAAAGAATTAGTACCACTACTTGAAAGCGAATTGTCAGAATCAGATTATTCATTAAATATTATTTGGCATGAGGCACCTGAGCAATGGTTAGCCAATGAGAGTGACTTTGAAAATTATGAGATGGTGATAAAAACGCGCCATATTGACGAACATTGTCAATTTAGTGAACTTGACTGGCAGTTGATCCGCTTTACCCCGCTACCACTTTATTTAGCTGCGGATAATACTTGGCGCAATAACACCAATGTGTTAGCTGCACTTGATTTAGGTAGCGAAAAAGCCACTAAATACAAACTAAACAAAGATATGATTGAAACTGGTTTAGCGTATTCCAAGCATTATGACTGTCAGTTTTATACTTGTTATACCGTTCATGTTTCCCCAATTTTAAGAGACTTAGGCATCGTATTTTCAGACGAACAAGTACTGAATGCTTTTGACAAACTACCTGTCATTCAACGTAATTTAATTCTTGAGCACGATCTTAAAAATAACCTTCACATAAAAGCGGGCTTAGCCGAGCAAGTGATCCCAAGTATTGCAGCTAAGCTTAATGCAGGTCTTGTGATCATGGGCTCAGTAGGCAACATAGGTATAAAAGGTAAGTTAATTGGCAATACCGCTGAAAAAGTTATGCGGTTACTGAAAACAGACTTGCTTATTTTACCTCCTGAATGTTAGATAATTGCTAGTGATAATATAAAAAATGACGCATTTTGCGTCATTTTTTATGCCTATTAAAAGCAACCTAGTTTGGCTAGTTAAACCTTTTACTATTGTGCCTTAAAGGCTTTTTATACTCATCAAGATTAACTCAAATCTTTATACGCCGTGATACAGTTTCTGCCATTTTCTTTTGAAAAGTAAAGAGCTTTATCTGCCGCTTCAATCCATTTTTCATAGCGCTCAAATTCATCTTGAAAACAGGCAAAACCAACACTTACCGTCATTTTAATTTGTTGTTCGCCAAAGTAAAAAGATGAATTTTCAATTAAACTACGCAAACGCTCAGCAAATATCTCAGCACCTTTGCGATCCGTGTCCAACAGCGTTACCGCAAATTCTTCGCCGCCATAACGACCTGCAATGTCTGTTTCACGCAATGTTTTACGCAGTAAATCAGCAATGTTACGCAAGGCTTCATCGCCACAACGATGGCCATGTTCATCATTTACTTTTTTAAAGTGATCGATATCAAACATCAATAAAGTACTTGTGCCACCACTGCGTTTGATCCTAAGAAATTCTTTGCGTAGGGTATCTTCCCAATGACCGCGATTAGTCAATTTTGTTAGTGCGTCTGTTTGACTCATTTGTTCAAGTTTACGATTTACTTCTTCGAGCTCTTTTTTATTCACCGCCATATCAGTTACATCATAAAGAATGATACAAATATGGCCAACTTCTCCCATCGTATTTGACAGAGGAATAAATGTCGCGTTTTGAAACATATGATCTGCTTTACCCGTGATTGGACGGTAATTTTTAAAGCGGAAAATGTATGGCTGCTGTTCCCAAATAGTAAATGAGCGATTTTTCAAAATAAACACAGACTCTGACTTACTGCGAAACCACTTTTCATCAATTGATGGAAATAAATCAAATAAATCTTTATCTTTTACTGCGCTGGGTAACATACCCGAATGGTTTTCCATAAAACCATTCCAAATACACACTTTATAGTCCCTATCTAACACCACTAAACCAACATCTACGGTATTAAACATATCCATTAACCAATGGATTTCATTCATATTAAAATCAGCAGCAGGCATAATGTTAGTCTTCTAATAGGTAAGCAACTTTGTATTTCAAAGTTTTTAGTGAGTCTTCGGTAAATAACAGCATCAAGTCACAGTTAATATTGTGGTTCTCAATACCATAGCTAATTTCTATTGCCAGAGTACGTTGCCAGCGTGATTTGTTTGCTTTAACTAAATCAGATACATCACAATGTTGCCCTAATACCACCGGGTGTCCTTGGCTAAAGGTCATGTCTAATTGGCGAGATAATCCAGTTAAGATTGCACCAATCAGGATATTACTAATATCCATTAATAACTCCAGCTCAATTTTCTTATTGAGCTCCCCTTGATAGTTCATCAAGGACGCAATTTCTTTAAAGCTAGAATCATTTAGAAGCAACAATGCCTCACCGGATACACCACCACCAATAAAACCTTGGCATACGCCTGAGGTTGTTGCATTAGCATCAATTGAGCGCAGCGCCATATCAAGTTCATTAACTTCGAGAATATTGACATTAGGAATAGGCAGTTCAACAAATACATTTAATAGCCGTGCTAATAAGTCTCCAGCCTGACCCATTGCCACGTTAGTAAGCTCTTGGTATATATCCCTAACATCTGGGTCAACTTGCTCACCTAAGCGGTGTGAGAGCCGCTCGCGCATTGCTTTATCTTTAATTCCATGGTGTTCGATAATATCGGCAAGCTTTTGGGCATCACATGGTTTTTGAATAAAGTCTATCGCGCCAAGTTCGAGTACCCGTTGATGCGCATTAGGCTGAATATCGCCAGAGACAACAACGGTTAGTATATCCAAGTTTTGCTCTTGAATTGCTTGCAGTACTTCGTAGCCATCCATTTGCGGCATATTTAAATCGAGGAATAAGATTTCCGGGCTTAACGCTTTAATTTGCTCAATACAATGCACGCCATCTTCAGCAAACTCAACTTTAATATCCCAATCATCGGGCAACGAACGAGCTAACTGACGGCGCGCAAGCTTAGAATCATCACAAATTAGTACCGATGTTGACATAGTCTCTCTCTGATTGCTTTTATTTTTATTATTAAAAATGTAAACATTTACCACTGCTTTATGTTAATCAATGTAACCATGCATTACAATTTTAAATTGCATTAAACTCTTGGTGTCCATGAATGATTATAATACACTCAGCCTAATTGCGTTAACTCTAAAGGAAATACCTTATGCTCCGTTCACTCACTTTTGCTTTAAGTGCCTTTTGTTCAATGGCTTTTGCCGCCGATATGACCGAAAATACGCTTGATGCGGGAAAAGTATCAGCACAATCTAAGCCAATCACTTTATTAGGACAAGGTGTAAAACTAGGCGATAAAGCACCAGACTTTAAAGTGGTTGATGGCTCATTCACGCCAATTACTTTAGCCGATTACCAAGGTAAAGCCGTTTTAATCAGCGTTGTTCCAAGTCTTGATACTGGTGTTTGTAGCATTCAAACCAAGCATTTTAACGAAAAGGTTGCATCGCAATTTCCAAATATAGCCATGCTCACCATTAGTGCTGATTTACCGTTTGCACAAAAACGTTTTTGCAAAGCCGAGAACATAGATAAAATTACTGCCTTATCTGATTCAGTATGGCATGACTTTGGTCAAAACTATGGTCTGATCATCAAAGATATGGGCCTGCTTACCCGAGCTGTGTTCGTATTAGATGCAAGTCATAAAATTGTTTATAAACAGTTGGTAGCCGATTTATCAACTGAACCAAAATATGACCCTGTTATAAGTGCTTTAACCGCGTTGTAATCTTGCAAATAACAGTCATAAAAAAACCGCCAATCGGCGGTTTTTTATTGATTGAATTATCAACCCAATAATTCAGCAAGTTGCTGATTAACAGCTTCAACAGCTTGGGTACCGTCTAAACGATGATACTGCGTATTGCCCGCTTTAGCTTCCGCTTGGTAATAATCAACCAATGGCATTGTTTGCTCATGGTAAATACCTAAACGTTTACGTACTGTTTCTTCTGTGTCATCAGCACGGATGATCAGATCTTCACCTGTTACGTCGTCTTTACCTTCCACTTTTGGCGGATTGTAAACAACGTGATAAACACGGCCGGAACCAGGATGAACGCGACGTCCACCCATGCGATCAACAATAATCTCATCAGCGACATCAAATTCAATAACGTGATCAACAACGACGCCATTTTCTTTCATTGCATCAGCTTGTGGAATGGTACGAGGGAAACCATCTAGTAAAAAACCTTTCTCACAATCCGCTTTAGTAATACGCTCTTTAACAAGGCCAATGATGATGTCATCAGAAATTAACTGACCTGCATCCATTACTTTTTTTGCTTCAAGACCCAGTGGAGTGCCTTCTTTAATTGCAGCACGTAACATATCACCAGTAGAGATCTGTGGAATACCGTACTTGTCCATCAAAAACTGAGCTTGAGTGCCTTTACCTGCACCCGGCGCGCCCAAAAGAATAATGCGCATATCATTGTCCTCGGTTGATACTAATCAAAAGAAAAATCCGCAGATCAGTATGATTTATTTTAAAGCCTGAATTCTTCCATAAGCGCCGCCGATACTCAAGCAACTTATACCAATTGACTACGTTGAGATCATAAAAAAAGGGAACCGAAGTTCCCTTTTTATTAAAATGTTAGTTTTTGAGCAATTACTTACTCAAATCTAACATTAATTTATTTAAGCGAGTCACAAAACCTGCTGGATCTTTTAATGTACCGCGCTCTGCAAGCAAGGCTTGATCAAGCAGTACATGTGACCACTGTGCAAATTTGTCTTCGTCTTGTTCAACATTTAAATGCTTAACAAGTTGATGCTCAGGGTTAAGCTCAAAAATTGGTTTTGCTTCTGGAGCAGCTTGACCAACTGATTCCATTAGCTTTTGCATTTGTGAGCTCATGTCGTTGTCATCAGCGACCACACAGGCTGGTGAGTCAGTTAAACGATGCGTAAAGCGTACATCTTTAACATTATCGCCAAGTGCTGTTTTGATGCGCTCAACTAAGCCTGCAACTTCTTTTTCAGACTCTTCTTGCGCTTTTTTGGTCTCTTCATCATCTAAGCTACCTAAGTCTAGGTCACCACGGGTAATTGACTTAAATGGTTTTTCAGCAAACTCGGTTAAGTGGCTCATCATCCACTCATCAACACGGTCACTCATCAACAGTACTTCGATACCTTTCTTACGGAAGATCTCTAGGTGTGGAGAGCTTTTCGCCGCAGTGAATGAATCTGCAACAACGTAGTAAATCGCATCTTGGCCTTCATTCATACGCTCAACGTATTGCTCTAATGAAACGTTTTGTGCTTCTTCATCAGTGTGTGTTGATGAGAAACGCAGTAACTTAGCAATCGCTTCTTTATTCGCTGCATCTTCTGCTGGACCTTCTTTGATCACTTGACCAAATTCATTCCAAAAAACTTGGTAATCGTCGGCTTTATTTTTCGCCATACGCTCAAGCAGTTTTAAGGTACGTGACGTACAACCTTTACGGATTGCTTGCGTTACTTTGTTATCTTGTAAAATTTCACGCGATACGTTTAGCGGTAAATCGTTTGAATCAAGTAAACCTTTTACAAAGCGTAAGTAGCTAGGCATAAATTGCTCAGCATCATCCATTACAAATACACGTTGTACATACAGCTTTAAGCCACTTTGACGGTCACGATTCCATAAATCAAATGGTGCTTTTTTAGGAATATACAGTAAGCTTGTGTATTCAGTTTTACCTTCAACTTTGTTGTGAGCCCAGCTCAGTGGATCTTCCCAATCATGGCTTACATGCTTATAAAATTCTTTATATTCATCATCAGATAGCTCTGATTTATCACGCGTCCACATTGCTGTGGCTCGGTTAATGCTTTCCCACTCACCAGGTACGGCTGGAATTTTCTCGCCATCTTCACCTTCTGACTCAGGCACTTCGGCTTTGTACATTTGTACTGGTGTTGAAATATGATCCGAGTACTTAGTTACAATACTACGTAGGCGCCATTCATCAGCAAACTCTTTTTCATCTTCACGAAGGTGTAAAGTAATTTCAGTACCACGGCCTGCTTTTTCAATTTCTTCTAGGGTGTATTCGCCCTCACCTTGTGATTGCCATTCAACGCCTTTTTCTTCACCGGCTTTGCGAGTACGAACAGTCACTAAGTCTGCAACTATAAATGCAGAGTAAAAACCAACACCGAACTGACCAATCAGTTGCGAATCTTTGCTTTGGTCGCCAGTTAAGTTTTTGAAAAACTCAGCAGTGCCTGACTTAGCAATAGTACCTAACGAGCTGATCACTTCATCACGAGTCATACCAATACCGTTATCAGAAATAGTGACGGTATTTTTTTCTTTATCGGCACTGATACGTACACGTAAGTCTGCGTCACCTTGGTATAGTTCACCATTTGAAAGTGCTAAAAAGCGTAATTTATCAGCCGCGTCAGAGGCATTTGACACAAGCTCACGTAAGAAAATTTCTTTATTAGAATAAAGTGAGTGAATCATTAAGTTTAATAGTTGTTTAACTTCTGTTTGAAAGCCTAATGTTTCTTTTTGTGCTGCAGTCATTTATATATCTCCAATTTGCAAAGTGTCTGCGTTATGCACTTAATATGGGGCGCGGTTTGTTAACTTCAAGTCAAAAGAGCAAAAAAGTAAGCTATAGCAAGATAAACACGGAAGTTAAGTTGTTTTTTCTTACAATCAAAATGGCTGTGGGCAATGTAGGTGCGTTTGCTTGGAGCTTCGAGGGTGTACAAAAAACAGATCGCTGGCATGTAATTGTAAGCGCTCAGCCAGTTGTTGGCTATGTTGGTTTTTATACAGATCACAGCCAATAATTGGGTGCCCAATGCTGTGACTGTGAATACGTAATTGATGTGTACGCCCCGTCACAGGGGTAAATTGCACTAAAGTACGCGGCGGTGATGTTAAGCGCTGTAATACTGAATAGTCACTGACGGCAGACTTACCCGTCACATTACAAATTTTAACTAATGGAAAGAGTAATTTATCTTTGACTATTGCAGCGTTTATTTGACCTACGTCATTTAATAACCAGCCATCCAACATGGCTATATAGTGTTTTTTTATTGTCCCTGATTGAAACTGCTTATTAAGGAGCTTAGTTGATTCAGAGTTAAGGCCTACAATCATAATACCTGAAGTACCATAGTCTAATCGATGCGGCAATTTAGCTGTCGGAAATGCGGCAGTCAGACCTGGCTGCCCATTCACTAAACGATAATGCACAGAATCCCAATTGGCCGGATTTTTACCAGATAAACTCAGTAAGCCACTGGGTTTATTGATCAATAAAATATCATCGTCTTTATATAAAATTTCCACATGCTCATGACAAACCGATGCAATAAAGTCATCGACAATAGAATGCTGTGGCAAATTTGTATCAGACATTATTTCTCTCATTATTGATTTTATAAAAACGTTGCAACATTAGTATCTTGAAACTAGTTCAATTTCTATCATACACAAAAAAAGTCGGTATGCTGCGCTGTAGTTTGGCTTTTAACTATAAAGGGCGCTAGTTTTCAAGATTAGAAAATGGCAGTGAACGCATGTCGAAGGTTAACACTGCGCTGCTGACAGCTCAAAGCCATTAGCTTTCCTACAGACGTAAAAAAAGCCGCTTCATTTCTGAAGCGGCTTTCTCAATTTGGAGCCTGGCAATGTCCTACTTTCACATAGCAAATGCTACACTATCATCGGCGCTGTTTCGTTTCACTACTGAGTTCGGCATGGGG
>NZ_JACJEW010000046.1:0-34860 GCF_014164315.1 Pseudoalteromonas sp. SG44-1 | reverse complement strand
TGTTGTTTGAGTTCATTTTTAACATCAATAAATTGATTGTTCTTTATCACAAACTGTACATTGTTTTGCTCGGTTTCTAGGCATAAATCGCGCCCGGCGTGTAAGTTTATCGTCCCAAGTTGGCTGATCCATTCGATAAATTGGCGGCCTGATTGTTTAGCATTTAACTCAAAGTAATGTTCACTGGCGAGAGTTTGTAAAATGACTTTTGGCTCATTGTCGTCATCATCAAATAGTAGTTCGTTGTGGGCTGCGGTTAATAATCGGTTATGCGTTGGATTGGCGGCGGTTACTACGCTTGGTTGATCGCTATTTAGTGCAAAGCCCATAATGTAGGCGTGATTAGGGTCGTTGTTAATACAGCCTATTAGTACCTCTGAACCACCGACGAGTGGAAAGTGCCATCCAGTGGCCTGAGGTTGGTTTTGGCATGCATACAGCGCTAACTTTTGCAAAGCAGGGCTTGACTGCGTTAGTGGTCTGGCATTTTTGTCAAAATCAACGCGGGCTCGATATTGCCCGTTGTCATCAATAAATGCATTGCCGGTCAGTGATTCTACTTTGGCAGGAAAGACCATTGGTTTTGCTTGATGGGGAATAGGGAGTGGCTTAAATGGTGTTCCTCGTTCAATGAATTGCGCTTTACAACTGTATTTAGAGAGCCCTTCATGGCTACTTTCGTCACTTGGTTGCTCGCTGTAGTGCTCGACTGCGATACAGAGCAAGTCACCACTGCTACCAATGCCGGTGTTATCACTTAATGAAATCGAACATCCCGCAAATAAATCACATACGTTACCGGTTAAGCTAATAACTTTATTTAAACTTGCTAGTGCATTACTAAAATTTTGTGCTTGATTAGTTGCGGCGGATTGCGATAACGCGCAGGGTTCAAAGAATGATTGGCTATTGCTGGCAACGGTATTAAATTGCCCATAGGCTGCACTGTTTGCAGTATTGTTATAAATAGACTCAGTAAGTTGAGCATGCATAAAGCCAACAAATTGCTCTCTGTGTTGGTTATTCATTCCAGCGCTACTGGTAACTTCTAAAACGCCGCGCTCAAGGTAGGGACTATTTAAATTACTGTCGCTTATCACCAGTATTTCAGCCGAGTCCTTGCTTTCAAACCAATAAAATAAACCATAGGAAGCCAGTAAACGATGAAAAAACTGCCAATTACTTTCCATTGCTTGTACACACTGAGACATATCAGCAAACGGTTGGGTAACTCTGAAATCTACTTGACCTTGAGAGTATCCGGCTTGTGATGCTAGGTAGTGTAAAACATCTTTTAAATTAACGCCGATAAATACTTTGCTATCTGAGGTGTTTTTTAGCGTACTCAATCGATCTTTTATGACGATATGATAGCGACGCTTGTTGTTGAATAACCCAAGATCGGTGCTTTGTGTTATGAGACCTGCTTGGTGGCGATAGTAATTGTCTTTATTTACAAATGTAATTAAGGCCGACTGTAATAGTAAATCGTTTAAAGGCTCATCAGTGAGGGTGTCGAAAATCAGGTCAAACTCAAAGCTTTTATTTAAGCGTTCAATCCCTTTTACCTGAGTTACGTTCATTGTTTTGTCATTAATATCTAACAATAATCGTGATTGAGACATTTCCTTGTCCTTTGGCTACCTTGGTCGATAATGCGTGTAAAAATACACATTACTCTAACGATAATCAATAAAATATTTGTAATTAACGATATTTAGAGTATATGTAAATAGGTTCATAATATGTTCATTTTTAAAATTATATGGTGTTGTTGTTTTTGTTTGGAACAACTTTATTTGATAAATAGTTGTGTTTTTGCACTGGATTCAGTTGACATTTTAACAACTATGTTTGTATCATGCGCTAATTCTAAGGACTGAAGAATTACCGCGTTAGTGCACCTTTAAGCTGACTAAGTTAAATCAAGGATGATGAAATGAGAAAAAAAGATTTTATAAATCAGGTTGATAGCCTTTACTCCTTGGCTTGGTCTCTAACCTGCAACATCTCCTCTTTACTAGATCAAACAGGTATTCCTGCGCATCGTGTTTTTTCTGAATCCGTTATAGATCAGTTTTTCTTCTTTTTGAATAATCCTCCAAAGAACGATGGAAACATTATTTTAATTAATGAAAATATATCTAGTTATATTCAAGAGTTAATAGTTTTAAATTCTAAATTAATATCTTCAATCGATCATGTTGTCATCAAGTCTCTAGCTGTTGAAAATCAAGAAAATAAAAGTTCAGGCTTTTTTTCTAGAATTTTAAATGGCAATCGCTGGTCCGATTGTGCGTCAGTGCGTTTTAATAGGGTTATTTGCCCTGTTTATGAAGAGATCCTTTGTAAAAACTGAATAATCAATTTTAAAATATCTAATGAGGTATTAAATGCGTTTTGCAATAAATAAAGTAATCTTAGCTGTGCTGTTAATGTCACTCACTGCGTGCATGAGCACTAATGTAGAGTTAGACATTACAGCAACAGATAATTTAAATTTAAATCAGTTTGATGAAGCACTTCCAGTGGTTCTCAGAGTGTATCAATTGTCTGATATTCAGAGCTTTAAAACAGCAACGTTTGAAGAACTTTGGAAGTCAGATAAATCAGTATTAGCAAATTCATTGATCACGTTAGAAGAACGCACTATTAATCCTGCTGAAAAAACAACGATCGCTTTTGAACAAGCTGAAAATGCTCGTTTTGTGGCAATTGTTGCGTTATTTAGAGATCGCCAAGGAGATAAATGGAAAACGTATTATCAACTAGGTGATGGTCCGGTTAAATTATCGACTGCATTAGATGTGCTGATCACAAATAATGAAGTGCAGTTGCCTGACGTGGATGAGGCACAGTAATGAGTACTAAAGCCCCCGTAAAACCCGTCTGGGCTGAAGGTGTATTATTAGCACAACACCATTTTCAGTTATTTGATGAGTATCATGAGCAAAATCAAATTGTAAGACAGCGACTTATTTCTCCATTGGTGTTTGGTATCCAGCATCTTGCAATTGATGAGTCAGCGTTATCGCGTGGGCTATTAAAAATTACTAGCTTCAAATTGTTACTTGAAAATGGTCGATTACTTGATTTTGATCGCCAACAACATGACGAATTAAAGCTGGAATTAGATCCTAACCTAGATGAAGTGATTATTTACATCGCGATTGCTGCCAATAAAATCGTTAGTAATATTGAGGGTTATGCAACAACCGGTCAGCTCAGTGCCTATCATGCAGACTATATTGAATTAAATGATGATCATGATGCTGCACGTAATCGTGAAGTGCTGATAGCGCACCCTAAATTTATATTATTAACAGATAGTGATGTAAAAACTTATTTTGATACTTTAGCGTGTTTGAAAATAGTCCGCGCAGAAGACGGCTCTTTTGTTGTTAATAAACACTTTGTACCACCACTGTTAAATATCAGTGCTTCGGTATATTTAACTGAGCTATTAAATCGCACCGCAAATTTAGTGAATGCGAAAGTCAATGTGTTGCTTAGTCGCAGGAAAAACTTTGGTTCAGTGACTGACTTTGGTCCAAACGAGATGAATAGCTTTTTATTACTTAATGCGATGGCACCTTCAGCAAAGCGGTTGGATCATTTAAAAAGTTTGTCATTAGTTCATCCAGAGCGTTTGTACTGTGAATTGGTTGATTTGATCAGCTCTGTATCGATGTTTGAACACAGTGATTTAGTAAACCAAGTCCCTCCTTATCAGCATAAACAACTCAGCCATGTATTTGGTAAGTTAGATGAGTTGCTAACTAAGCTACTTGAAGGTGTTGTGCCTAAGAAAATGGCTGGCCTTAAACTTGAAAAAGTTTCCAATGCTATTCATCAGGTTGCGACTATTGACTCAGCAATTTTTGAGCATAACGACTTTTATCTAGCGGTTTATTTTGAAGCTGAGGATACCAAGTGGATTGAAACATTTAGCGACCAAGTTAAAGTTGGCGCAACTGAAAAACTCGATATTATGATTTCATCAGCCCTTGCAGGTGTTCAGCTAACTCACTGCCAACGGCCGCCAAATAAATTAGCAATAAAGAGTGGATATGAATATTTCCGTCTTGAATCACATGGTTACATTTGGCAGCAAATAATCGAAGAGCAGTCGTTAAGTTTATTTATTCCATTTGGTTTGCAAGCTGCGCAAATCGAAATAGTTACTGTCGCACGCAATTAAGTTAGGTGAAATGATGCAACAACAATCACAACAACAAGATTTAATCGCCTGTATATCACCGGTTATAAATGCGTTATCGCCATTAAAGCTCAAGCAATCAACCGATCTTGAGCTGAACGATTTTCGTGATCAGTTATTAAATAGTTTTGATGAGTTTGAGCGTAATTGTTATGCCCAACAAGTGACGACTAGTGTGATGCAAGAAGTAAAATTTGCTCTTACTGCAATGTGTGATGAGTTTGTAATGAGCTCCGGAGCGCATTTTCGTATGGACTGGATGTCACGACCGCTGCAGTTAGAGTTTTTTGGCAATAACCGTGCAGGTGAAGAGTTTTTTGAGCGTTTAGCGACTTTGCGTACTGGCGGTGAAAATAAATTTGCGGCGTTAGAAGTGTACTATATTTGTTTGCAATTGGGTTTTGAAGGTATCTATAAAGTTAAAGGAATAGAACAGCTTAAAGCTTTGATAGTTGACATTCGTGCACAAATTGAAGATGTCAAAGGCACGCCTAATGCACTGCTTTCTGATAATGGCGTACCTGCTGAAGGGTTTGCTATGAAAGTCGGTCGTAATGTCCCTTATTGGGTTATTCTGTCGATTTGTTTAGGCTCAATCGCTTCCCTATTTGCAGGCTTTCATTTTGTGATCAACAAGCAGGCTACACAGAGTACGCAAACCATAAGTAATCAGGTGGAAGTACTCACTCAATTGAATAAAACCAACGAGACACGATAAGGCAATACCATGCAAGGAAGAGTAAATAAAAGTAGCCTAGTGCATTTTTTACTGGGCTTAGTGTCATCTCGCGCCACAGGACAGTTGATCGGTCTAATTGCAGTGCTGAGCATTGTTTGGTTTGCTGGGCGCATGGTGGGCTTAGACACGACTGATAAAAAGCTGATTGCTATGGGAGCAGTTACGGCGGTATTCATTTTATTTATTTTTACTCGTTGGTTATGGACTAAGCGTTCTGGCGATAAGTTAGCTTCTGAACTTGCAAATCACAATGCGGGCTCAAGTGCTGAGCTTGATGAAATAAAAGAAAAAATGCAAGAAGCGTTAGGCTCATTAAAAGCATCGCACTTAGGCGCTGGCTATAGTGGTAATACGGCTCTTTATGCACTACCTTGGTATATGATCATTGGTCCATCAGCGACCGGTAAAAGTACTTTATTTGCTAACTCTGGATTACATTTTCCGTATTCAAACTCTAGCGAACTGCATATTCAAGGTTTTGGTGGCACACGTAACTGTGATTGGTGGTTTTCAGATCAAGCGATCTTAATTGACACCGCAGGACGTTACACAACTGAGCAATCAGAAAACAAAGAGTGGTTATCATTTTTAAATTTACTGAAAAAGTACCGTCCAAAATTACCTATCAATGGCGTAATGGTCGCAATTAGTGTGGCTGATGTTTTAACCTCTGACAGTGAAGAAATTCGCCAGCATGTAAAGTTAGTCCGTGAACGTATTGAAGAGTTGATCACGCAACTAGGTGTTATTTTCCCTGTTTATATCACTTTCACAAAAACCGATTTAATTAGTGGCTTTGAACCTTTTTTTAATGACTTATCTGAAAAAGAGCGCGAGCAAGTGTGGGGCGCATATTTACTTGATATTAGTGAAGACCAAAAAACCGATCCGGCTGAAATGTTCGAGCTCAGAATGGATGAATTATACGAACGTTTGTGCCAGCAACGTTTAAGTAAAGTGGCCCGTGAACGAAATGAGCATCGTAAACAGTTGATCCTTGATTTTCCTAATCAGTTTAAATCGGCCTCAACAAAACTAACCGAATTTGTAAACTTGCTATTTAAAGCGAATCCGTACCAAGAAGTTCCTTGGTTTGCAGGCGTGTATTTTACCTCAGGTACACAAGAGGGCACACCAATTGAGCGAATCACCAACGGTGTACGCGATCAATTTGGCGCGGTTGTGGTTGAACAAAAACAAGAAACAATCACCCAAAGCTATTTTATTAATCGCGTTTTTAATGATGTTGTTTTTAAACTACAAGATTTAACTCGGGGTAATCGTAAAAAGCGCTTAGTAGGTCGTTGGTTAAAAGGTTTAACTGTAACCACGGGGCTTGCCTCAATAGCGGCGATTACAGCGTTATTGATTACCTCATACACCAGTAATCAGTTATTGCTTAACCAAGGCGAAGCACGCGTGAAAGCGGTGGTTGAAGTTAATGTAAATAAGGCGAAGGCGGATCAAAAGCTAGCTGCAACACTTGCATTATTTGAGCATTATCAGGAGCTTGTAAGTTATGAAAAAAGCTTACCTTGGTATTTTATTTTTGGTATTTACGAAGGTGACGAAACAACTCAAAGTGTCGCGAATGTATTATTTAACCAGTTAAACCAATTGATCACACTTCCTGCTGAAAAACAGGTGTTAGCACAATTAAAACAGTATGAAAGTCGTTGGAACTCTGATGAGCCGGAGTCACGCGTAGGTATTCGACAACCTTATTACGAAGCACTTAAATTACATTTAATGCTAAGCACACACCCCGAACATAAAAATGATGAATTTGCTAAACAGCAGCTACTTAGTTTTATTAGTAATCACTTTAATATTGATTTAACAGCGCAACAAGATACACCCATTTATAGTCAATTAACTGCGTTGTTAGATGTGTACTTAGCTAATTTAGGTACTGATCTAGAGCATCCTGGGAAGATTAATTTTTGGCAAGCAAATGAAACCGCAATTTATACTGCGCGCGAAAGTTTAAATACTCAACCTGAAGCTGAGCCTCTGTATAAGCAAGTGATAACAAGCTTTGCTGAGCGCAAAAAAGCATTACAGCTTAATCAGTTTATGTCGGCTAATAACCGTGATGTATTAAAAAGTAGCTATGCAATTCCTTATGTATATACCAATGCTGGTTGGCAAGAATATGTATATCCTGAAATTAAACGTATTTCACGGTTAGTGTTCTCAGGCGATTGGGTTATGGGCACCAGTAATGACGAAGGGCAAAATGCTGTAGATGAAGCACAAGCTGAGTCCTTAGCCAAAGCAATGCGTGCTTATTACTTTAAGGATTACGGTAATACTTGGTTCGAATTCTTAAATAGTATTCAAGTCCCAGCGTTTAGAGACTTAAACGATGCAAGTATTGATTTTGCTCGCCTTTCATCAAACGATGGCCCATTGATAGATTTAATGATGCTGGTGAACAATAACATAATGGTTGCTGACGAACCTTCAGCCGTTACCGCGAATAATGACAAAATTGCGACCTTAGTTGCCGGTGCTGCCGACGTTGCGCAGAAAAAAGCAGCAAAAGGAAAGCTAGCTAAACAAGCTATGAACAGCCCTGATTTTTCACAAATGAGTACGGTTAGAGCGCCAGAGCTGGAATCTCGCTTTGCTGATTTACGCCGTTTTACACAAAACGATGATAATAAGCGCAGTTCTGATTACATGGGCCAGTACATTAGTTCATTAAGCAGCATCCACTCAGACATAAAAGCGATGGCGGCGAGTAATGAAGATGATGGCCAAGCTATGATTTTTGTCCAAGATTTACTCTCAGGTAATAATCAAACCAATGCTTTGCAGTCTTCATGGATCATCATTGAAAGCCAAACACGTGCTTTAGACCCACAAACAAAAGAAACGTTGGATACTCTTTTCAAAGCGCCTTTACAAGCGGGTATAGCCACAATTATGGCCAAAGCACGAAGCCAGTTAAATGAAGAGTGGGAAAACCAAGTTTATACAATGTACAGCAACAGCATCGCAGGAAAGTACCCATTTAACCTAAATGGACCTGATGCCGCGATTGCTGATGTGTCGGAGTTTTTAAACACTGAGTCGGGCATATTATGGAACTTTACTAACACTCAACTGAAACCTTTTATGAAAGTACGTCGTGGCGTATGGGAAGAAAAACAGTGGAATGGTGTTGGTATTGGCTTTAGTAAAGAATTACTCGATGGTTTAACAAAAGCAAATAAAGTAACACGTTCACTATTTACTAGTGGCGCAGATTCTGCGGGCTTTAATTTTCAGATGATGCCAGTACCACAAAGAGGCATTCGTGAAACTTATTTAGGCTTTTCAGAGCAAGGTTATCGCTATCGTAATGAGCCGGAGGAGTGGCGTAACTTTTCTTGGCCTGGTCGTGGTGCTGCAGAAAAAGCGATTCTTTATGGTTTAGATAATAAAGGCAATCGAATTTCGATTGAGCAAGATGGTCCGTGGGCGCTACTTAAAGTGCTTAATAATGCTAATGTAAAATGGATAAAAGGCACTGAGTTCTTAGCTACATGGGAACTAACCGATAAGTCAGAACAGCAATTAACAGTACAGTTTTCCTTAAAATCAGGGCGTAATAGCGGTATTTTCTCAAAATATATGCTGACTTCGTTTGCTTTACCGAACTCGTTGTTTTCGAAATCGCCGCAATATGCGCAGTCGAATAATAATTCGGTACAGTAGGGGCGGATATGTTTAATTTATTTTCTAAAAAGAAATCGCCGTTACTAGTAAAACAGTTTTCTTACGGTTATATGGGGAAAACACCAGTACGACCTGATTTTGTGAAGTTAAATATTTCATCGCGTGAATCAGTGGCATTTGATCATTGGTTACAAGAAGGATTTGCTCACCTTAATCGTGGTCGAAAGGCGAATAATGTTGCTGTACTTAATGGTGTTAAATCGTTGTTTTTTGTATCTGGGAACAGTGAAGACAGTAGTTTGCTTGGTATTTTACAACCAAGTAAAGATAGTAGTGGCCGTTTTTACCCTTTTAGCTCTTTTATACATAGCGGATTAGAAACTTATAAACGCCATCCAGCATTTTTGTTTTTATATGCTAGTCATGTGATTGAGCACTTAATTGGTGTGAATGATCGCATTAAAGAAGCGCCATCAATTGATGCGATGGCGGAACAAGCTCATGCTTATAACAAGGTTGCTGATGCGTTGAAGCAACAACCAAATTTAAATCAAGAGCTAGATAAACTGCGCATGATACCGATGAGTGTGCTGTGGCAGCATCTCCAGATGAATGATGTGCATAAGCGTGCTGTATTAATTGAAGAACTATCTGCAGTATTGAAGTCGATTGCAAATAGAGGCTGTCTACGCAGTCAATTTGGTATTCGTTTACCAATGCCACAGTTTAGTCATGAGAGCGCCTTGGTCGCTGGGTTTTGGCTGCATTTAATAGCATCTGTGGTTGCTGATCACAACTGGCAACCGTGGTTCTTTTATCAACTAGGATGTGAAGATCATGCGCCTAGTTTAACGGTGTTTTGTCGTCCTGTATCGGCATCCTATTTTAGCTCGATTTGGTTAAATGAAGACAAATCAACACAAATTATTGATTTGACGAATTTACCATTGAGCAAAGTGCCAAGTGACTACAGTATTAATTTTGCCGATATGGATAACGTAAGTGTATACGATGCACTAAGACGATGGTGTAAAGCATGAGTTTAAAGCAACCACATACTCACAATAGCTGGCAACTATGGCTGGATGAACTTGCTGCACCATTGCAAGGTTTGCCGTGTGGCGAAGATTTAAAATACGAAGAAACATTTAAAAGTCTCAAAGCATCTTCATCGGGTGTTGGTGAGGTTGATTTTAAAGTGATGTTTATTCAAGCAACTGACTTATTACAGAATAAGAGTAAAGATTTACGTATTGTTAGTTACTTATGCTTAGCTGCAACCAGTGAATTTGGGGTGCAGGGGTTAATTAGTTCAATCAAATTGTTTAATAAGATATTGGCTGATTTTAGCAACGACGTACACCCACTTAAAGAGCGCATGCGCAGTGCTGTAAATACCTGGTTTTTACAGCAACAAGAACGTCTAAAAGGGATTTCGCAAAGTCATTCGGCAACCGCAGAACAATGGGCTGAACTAGATGCGGTATTAACCGATTACAACCAACACTCAGTACCATTATTAGATAGTGAATCAGGTCCTTTATCTACTTTAAACGAGTGGACTGACGAGCAAATGAAACGCAACCCAGTTGCAAAGGCAGTCGAGCCGTCAGTTGTTAGTAAAGACGATACTGAACAAGCACCAAGCGACGGTACACCGGCAACAAATTCAACATCATCAGTGCACAGCTCTGTAAGTCAAGTTGCAAGTATTACGGTTGGTGATCTCAGCAGTGACACGGCTTATTTATCAGCTATTCGTGAATTACTGAATTTTGATAAAGAACAAAATAACATCGAGCGGGTGATTAAATTATCACGTGCTGCACGTTGGTCTGGGCTGAAAATACCGGCTAATGAAAATGGTAAAACACGCTTACCAGCACCAAGAGCTGCGGCTTTTGCACCGATTGAAAATGCACTTGCCAGTGAACAACCAGAGCAGGCACTCATGCTTGCTGAAGGCTTATTTATGGAAGGTGCGATGCAATTTAATCTCAACTTACAAATGTTGGTATTAAGTGCGTTAAAACAATTAAATAAAGGCAAGCTAAGTTACTGGCTTGAGCAGCAATTGATTAATTTAACTAGTCAGTTTCCGCTTTTAACTCATTTACAGTACGACGATGGCACAGGGTTATGCAGCCCAGCCAATAAAGAAACGTTACTTGAAATTAGCAATGCACAAACACCAGCAAGCAATAATTCGCAAGGCAATATTTTTGATGAACATTATAGCTTATTGGCTGATGAAGTAGTGCAAGGACAACTCAGTGCTGCGCTTAGCAAGGTTGAGCAATTAAGTACCCCTACCGGGTTTGACCAATCACAAAGCCAATTATTAAAAGCCAAGTTGTTACTTAAAGCGGAGCATTATGAACACGCTTTGGCAATTTTAACCGAATTACTTGAGCAAATTGAAACTTTTCAATTAGCGAAGTGGCAACAACATTTTTGCATGGAAGTATGGCGTTTTGCCAAACAATGTTACGCCAATCTGTCGTTGGCAGAAAGTGATGAAATGAGTTTAGCTGCTAAGCAAATTAGTCAGCGAATGATGGTAACCAATCCGGCTCAAGCAATAGCTTGGATTTAGTTACAAGAGCCTGACTAATGGGTCGAGGTTAATTGGAATTGATACAAACTGCAAAGGAAGAAACATGACAGATACATTTCAAAAAGAGATCCCAAGAGCTCGGATCAATATCTCTTTAGAGCTTGATACGGATGGCGCATCGCAAAAAAGCGAATTGCCACTAAAAATGCTGGTAATTGGTGATTACTCTAATGGTTTAAATACCCAAGACCTTGCTGAGCGTGAACGCGTAACAATCAATAAAAATAATATTGAGCAAGTGTTAAAAGATATGGCACCAAAGGCAAACTTTCAAGTTGCTAATAAGATCAAAGGCGATGGCGAGATCAACGTGAATTTACAGTTTGATTCGTTTAAATCGTTTGATCCAGAATCAGTTGCTTCACAGGTACCTGAGTTAAATAAAATGATGGCAATGCGTAACTTACTGCGTGACTTGAAATCGAATCTTTTGGATAACTCATCATTACGTAAAGAACTAGAGCGGGTATTACAAAACCAGCCAGAACTTGATGAGTTAAAAGCTAAGCTGGATGAAATTGCCCCGCTTGCTTCTGAAGACGAAAAACACCCAGTTACTGAATAAGGACGTTACCATGTCAATGCAAGAACAATTAAACGTTGCAGCTCATTCAATTGAGCAAGCTCCGGTATCAACCTACGAAAGCCTTTGTAACTTGGTCGATATTGCCCCAGTTGCAGATGAGATCAAATTAGACACTTTTCGTGATGCCAGCAACCTTGCTGAAACCCGTGCGAATGAGCGTTTAACAGCGGCAATCAATGTATTTTTAGATATGGCTGGCAGCAGCGGCCAAGAAGTTACGCGTATCGATAAGTTGTTGTTAGATGACTATATTGCGAAAGTTGATACGATTATCTCACAGCAGTTAGACCAGATTTTACATAATCCAAACTTCCAAAAAATGGAATCAGCTTGGCGTTCATTACGTTATTTAATTAATCGCACGCCAAACAATGCCAACATCAAAATCGAAATGCTCGACGTTGATAAAGAAACCCTGCGTGATGACTTTGAAGAAGCGCCTGATACCACGCAATCAGCATTGTACAAGCATGTTTATACCTCAGATTACGACACCCCAGGTGGCGAACCGGTATCGACTATGGTATCGAACTTTGAGTTTGATTGTTCAGCGCCAGATGTTTCATTACTACAAGAAATTTCACGCGTATCAGCTGCGGCGCACTGCCCATTTATGGGCAGCGTAGGACCTAAGTTTTTCTTGAAAGACTCACTTGATGAAGTATCTAAAATTCAAGATATTGGTTCGTACATGGAGCGTGCTGAATTTTTACGTTGGAAAAACTTCCGTGAATCAGAAGATTCACGCTATATCGGCCTAGCGTTCCCACGTTTCTTATTGCGCTTACCGTATGGTGAAACTAATCCACTGCGTAACTTTAACTACCAAGAAGATGTAAACAGTGAACACCATGAGCGCTATTTATGGGGTAACGCAACGTTTGCTTTTGCCGCCAATATTATTCGCAGTTTCCATGATAATGGTTGGGCAGTTAACATTCGTGGCCCACAGTCGGGCGGTAAAGTTGAGAATTTACCACTTCATTCATTCGAAGCAGGTAAAGGCTCAGAAACTAAGATCCCAACAGAAGTATTGATCTCAGAGACTAAAGAGCTTGAATTTGCTAACCAAGGGTTTATTCCACTTAGTTATTATAAAAATTCAGACTTTGCGTGTTTCTTCTCAGCTAATAGTGCGCAAAAGCCACAAGTGCTTGAAACGCCAGAAGCAACCTCAAACGCACGTATTAACTCGCGTTTACCGTATATCTTCTTAGTATCGCGCATTGCGCATTACTTAAAAGTGTTACAACGTGAAAACATAGGTTCTAGCAAACCACGCCACGAATTAGAGCAGCAGCTTAATGATTGGTTAGGTGCGTTAGTTACGAAAATGAACAACCCAGATGAGTCGTTAATTGCAACGCACCCATTAAAAGATGCCAAAGTGACTGTTGCTGAAATTCCGGGTAACCCTGGTTATTACCGCGTTAGTACTTACATAGTGCCGCATTTCCAAGTGGAAGGTATTGATGTGCGTTTGGCATTAGTAGGGCAGATGCCTGGCGAAAAATGAACTGCCAAGCCGCCGATGAAACGCATTTAACGCAGGCTTTTAAAGTGTAAATACGTCAATTTGGTGAGTAGCTGGTTGGTGTAAAAATGTAGATGGAAAAAATTGCCCCAAGTTGGTTGCATCCAACTTGGGGCATTAAAAGGAGTTTACAAATGAAGTGTCCAAATATTAGTGGATTGGAGTTTTCTAAAAAAAATCTAGAGTATTTAGATAAAGCTAGAGAGCTCACTAAACATACTGATCAACTTACAAAAGCGCTGAGCTTCGGTAGTCTAGCTGCAATTTTTGTAGGTAATGGGGCCTTGGTTGCACAATTTAATATATCTAATACAGATTTTGCCCTGATGGCTGAATCGTTATCCTCGGTGTCAAAAATTAAAAGATATGAATTACAAAAAATTTCATATAGTGCGTATAGAAATAGTAGTTCATATAAAGAGCGATAATTTTGGAAGGCGATGATAAATGGTTGTAAAAATGATTAAAATGGTCTGTTTACTCAGTTTGCTTTTGGCTTGTATAGCCAACGCAATAGCCAGTGATAATAAAGTGTTTTTTGCAAAGCAAAAGCTACAGGTAGCAACAATCGCATTTGAAAAGCAGATGGATAAATGTTTTTCAAATGCGAAGAAAATAAGCAGCACTGAATTACAAATCGATGGTATTAGCTTAGAAATGACAAAGACTGCTATTGATTATATGCATTATTCTGCGCTGAGTGCTTGTATGAAAATTCAGTACGAAAGCTATTTAAAAGCAGCTTATTTTTACAAAGCAGTTACGCCGAGCAAGGTGAAGAACGATATTGATAGTTTTGTTTCAAGTACTTGGGTATCTGAATTAGACGCAGAGTATAAGTTTAAGCAATTACCTAAAAGTGTACAGCAACATTTCGAAAAGTTAGCTGTTTTGCAAACTCCATTTGACGCGATGTCGCTAATACTAGAGTTAGATAATCCGTCTTTGTAAAAAATTGCCCCAAGTTGGTTGCATCCAACTTGGGACATGTTCCCCAGTGGCATGAAGCAGAGGGCTTTTTGGGGGGCATAAACATGGTTGTTTATGCCAATGCCAACTAACAGGAAACACTTCATTCTAAAAGGAGAATAATGAAATGGCAATTCCAGCGTATATGTGGTTAAAGGATGACCAAGGTAATGACATCAAAGGTTCTGTAACTGTTGCAGAGCGTGAAGGTTCAATTGAGATCCTACACTTTGATCATGAACTTCGCATTCCTACAGATAACGACACGGGTGAACTTACAGGTACACGTAAGCATGAACCGTTTGTAATTACTAAAGCGGTAGATGCAGCTACACCGTATCTGTATAAAGCGTGCTCGAACGGTCAAACACTTAAGCAACTTGAGCTTAAATGGTACCGTATCGATGACACAGGGACTGAGCGTGAGTATTTCTGCCACAAGTTGGAAGATGTAAAAATTACGTCAATCTCACCAACAATGCACAACGTAAAAGACTTAGACAAGGAGCGTTATCCGCACCTTGAAACAGTATGTTTACGTTATAAGCGCATTACTTGGACATACCTTGATGGCAACATCGAGTTCTCTGACTCTTGGACTGAAGGTCGATAAGTCGGAATTTTTAAAGGATATGCGCAAGCATATCCTTTTATCAGAGGTAAGTTCATGGCGTTATTCGATTTTTTAACTCAACCTGTCATTCGTAATGGACATCAAGGTTTTCAGACTGATGAGCAAAATAGTGTCTGTAACCATCTTAATGAGCTGCTTAATGCTCGCCGTGGGGTGTTAAAGCATTTGGCTGATTATGGTTTGCCCGATGTTGAAGATATTTACGAAGGTTTGCCTTATTCGCAACATACTTTGGCGTTTGAGGTTAAAAAATTGATTGAGAAATATGAGCCAAGAGTGCGTTATGCCAATGTTATTCCAATGGAAATACGTGAAGAAAATTGCGTGATCCGACTGGATATTCAAGCATTTCTAACCAGTGGCCAATGTATTAAGTTAAACACGCGGTTTGAATCAGGCGGTAAGGCTGATGTAATGCAGCACGCTAAAAATGGTGATTAATATTTCAATGAAAAGGATATTTTAATGCAGCAATATTTTGATGCTCAAATGCGTTTATTAACGCAGGCCGGTAAACAGTTTGCACAACATTATCCTGAGCATGCGGGCATGTTAAATATTGATGCCTTAAAAGATCGCGACCCGCATATCGAGCGTTTACTCGAAGGTATGGCGTATTTAACTGCGCACACACAAAAACGCTTGGATGAATCAGTACCAGAAGTGTCAGAGCAAGTGCTGCGTCAATTATGTCCTATTCTGCTTAGTTATTACCCTTCGAGTACGGTAGTGAAATTTAGCCCTAAGCTGGCAATGCAAAAGACTCACATGATTGAAAAGGGTCTCACATTAAAAGCAGATACCGCTGTTGTTGATCATAAAAATATTACTTTTACCACCACGCATAATCTAACAGTAGCACCATTCGATGTTGAGCATGTGCGCTACCAAGAATCACATTTAGGTGCAGAGCTGCGCATTGGTTTACGTTTTGTATGCCAAGGTGAGCGTAAAAATTATGACTTATCAAACTTGCAGTTTTATTTACGCGGCGATACCCCGTTATGTAGCTCTTTATTTAAGCTGCTGCAAACGGCAGAGAAACATGCTGAACTTGATTTTGGCCCTGCGCATTTTGAGCATAATAAAAAGCTTAAAGTAAAAGGTTGCAGTGCCAGTTATTTAAATATTGATGGGGCTCTTTTACCGAGTGCTGAGCAAAGCCATCCAGGCTATGCATTATTACTAGATTACTTTAATGCCAAAGATCGTTTTTACTTTTTAACTTTTACAGGTTTGCAAGACGTTGAGTTTGCAGATCATATAGACCGCTTTGAAATAGTTTTTCGTGGCTCAAGTAAATTACCACCCGGACACCAATTATCCCGTGAAAACCTACTTATAAACTGCGTGCCTGCAATTAATTTATTTTCCCAAGCGGCAGAGCCAATCAGAATCGAACCCAATCGTACCGACTATATGATCACCGCAGATCAAAATCGTACCGATCATATTTTCAGTTACACCGTCGATTCGGTAATGGGGCGCAACTCGCTCAGTGGTAAAACCTATGATTATACACCTCGTTATCAAAGTGTATTTGAAGATGAGAAAAAGCTATTTACCGTATTAACTAAAGATGTGGGTGCAGCTGCGCCAACTCATTACTTACAGTTGCCTTTCAATCTAAATGATGAAAAAGAAACACTATCTGTTGATTTAACTGCTTTTAATGCAGGTTGGCCTCGGCAACTACTGCAAGAAGGTGATTTAAATATTGGCGGGCGCGATATGCCAAGTATTGCCGAGGTTGAGAATGTTATTAGGCCTACTAATTATTTACCGTGCCCAGATCAACCAAAACATTGGCAGCTGATCAGCTTACTTAATGTTAAGTTTTCCCAAATAACTCAAGTAACCGAGCTTAAACGTTTATTAGTGCTATTTGATTGGTCGCAAAAAGCTGAGAATCGCTTGCGTATTGAGAGCATTCAAAAAATAACGGCTACTCCGATCAGCCAAATAAAGCGTGGAATTTTTATTAAAGGCGTAGATGTATTAATTGATATCGATGAGAGTAAGTTTGTGTGCGATGCCGATCTTTATCATTTTTGTAATATGTTGCACCAATTCTTTTTAATGTACGCACCAATTAATGAAAGTGTGCAGACTCGCGTTAATGCTATTCCTAGCTATAAAACCTGGTGTTGGGATATTGAGCCGGGCAAGAGTTATCAATTATGAGTGTGCATGAACCAGCCATAAAGCATCCCGTTTGGGCTAAATTGCCCAAACCGATTGAGCAATTAATTGCTAAGCCTTGGCAGTTTAATTTATTTAAAGCGATGAGCTTAATTGAAAAGCATTGGGCAACGCCTCACGAACTTGACAAAGGCATTAGTGAGCGGGTGATGTTTAAGCCCTATAAAGAGCTTGGCTTTCCAGCAACCGATGTACGTGCGTGTAGCTTAGATAACCAAGGACGCGGGCGACTCAGTTTATCAACGTCATTCTTAGGTTTGTATGGGGTTGATGCGCCAATGCCACATTACCTGTTAGAGCAAGCAGCAAGTGATGACGAAAGTGGTGACAGGGTTCGGCAATTTTTAGATATGTTTAATCATATTTTATATTGCCAACTTTTTCAGGCGTGGAAAAAGTCACAAATCAATGTTGCAGGACGTGGTGCAGATCAATTTGATCATTTAATAGAAGCCATTTTATCTACAAAAACAGATCAAAAAGTACAATGCGGCATTGCTAGCTTAAAACAAACCAGTGCAGCAGGCTTAACTCAATTACTTAAACATACACTTGCAGTGAAAGAGCTGCATGTTGACGATACCCGCGCTAATTGGCAAACAATTGATGCCCCAAGTACATTTGGTGATGATGCCCAGATGGTACTCGGTGGTTCTGCGGTATTAGGTAGCAAAGTATTAGTAAGTGGCAGTATTTTAACAATTGCCATCGGCCCTGTAGACAGTGAAACTGCCATTAGTTTGAACCCTTTGCATGAGCAAGGTAAAAAAATGGCGGCGTTATTAAGCACTCACTTACCAAATAATGTGCAGTGGTTATGCCAAATCAAAGTGGCTAACGAAGCTGTAGAGCAACAGGCAATCGGTGTGTCACCGTTAATACTTGGACACAACAGTTATTTAGGTAGTGCTGCGGCAAACACAACCGTACACAGCTATACCCATCTTCAATATCAACATTAGTAAGAAACCAGATTTAAGGACAAAACAATGGATGCAAAAGGCATTAAACAACTTATCGACAAGCTAAATGGCCATACCGCGACCGCGCTTGAGTCTGCTGCAGGGTTTGCTAGCAGTCGTAGTCATTTTGAAGTGCTGCCTGAACACTTACTAATTAAGTTGATGGAAGAGGGCAGTAGTGGCGATTTAGAACAAATATTTCACTTTTTTAATATTAATCAAGATGCGGTATGGCATGAGTTGCTTGACTTTTTAAATCGCCAACCTGCGGGTAACCAAAGTAAGCCGGTGTTTTCTCGTCGTTTATATGAATGGTTAGAACGCGCATGGTTGAGCGCTAATGTGCAGCATAAAAGTGATTGGATCAACGGTGCTGCATTGCTTGATGCACTCACGGAGCTATTACCTTATAGCCCTGTGCTTCAATTACCAGCGTTGCTAGATAAAATTGACTCACGCTTTTTAGCCGAAAACCTCGATAAAATTTGTCAAAACTCAAGCGAGCGTTTAAACCCACAGGCAAAAACAGCTCAGCAAACGCAAAATAATGGCCAAAGTGAAGGTGGCGGCGCGCTTGATGAATATTGTGAAGATTTAACCGAAAAAGCTAAGCAAGGAAAAATTGATCCTGTACTCGGGCGAAACGACGAGATACGCATGATGGTGGATGTGTTATGTCGTCGTCGTAAAAACAACCCGATTTTAGTGGGTGATCCGGGGGTCGGTAAAACCGCCGTAGTAGAAGGTTTTGCACAGCGTATTATTGATGGTCAAGTACCTGATGAATTAAAAGGTGTGCGTTTATTAGTCTTAGACATGGGCTTATTACAAGCTGGCGCAGGTGTTAAAGGCGAGTTTGAGCGCCGTTTAAAAACAGTAATTGACGAAGTTAAAAACTCAACCACGCCGATCATTATGTTTATTGATGAAGCACACACCTTAATTGGTGCGGGTGGCGATGCCGGTATGAGCGATGCGGCTAATTTATTAAAACCCGCTCTTGCCAGAGGTGAATTACGCACAGTGGCAGCAACCACCTGGAGTGAGTATAAAAAGTACTTTGAGCGTGATGCCGCATTAGAGCGTCGTTTTCAACTGATCAAAGTCGATGAGCCAACGGAGCAAGCTGCGCAACTTATGCTAGCGGGTTTAAAAGATAAATATCAGCAACATCATAATATCCAAATTACCGATGATGCCATTGAAGCGGCTGTTGTATTGTCAGCTCGTTATATCACAGGTCGTCAGTTACCAGATAAAGCAATTGACGTACTTGATACAGCAGCAGCTCGCGTCAGAATGTCGTTTGCAACTGATCCAGCTGCAATTGAATCTGAGCGAGAGCATATAAATTATTTACAAACTCGGATTGCCAGTATTGCCAGTGAAAGCGAGCAAGGTTTAGCTGTCGATATGGATAAGTTATTGTACTTACAGCAAGAGTTAAATACTGCACAAGATAAACTTGCTGCATTAACCAGTGCTCGTGAGTCACAAATTGCCACTTTAAGCCAGATCAACGAATTTAAACAAGCAACCAATGCAAGCGAACAAGACAGTGCTGCACTACTTAGCTTGCGCCAAACTTTAAAAGAGCAAAACAGTCAAGATAATGGCTTATTTAGCGAAGTAGATGCTGATGCAGTGGCACAAATAATTTCTCAGTGGACCGGTGTACCTGTTGGTGCCATGGTTAAAGATCAGATCAGTAACCTCATTAATTTAGAATCGGCAATTGGTCAAGAAGTGATCGGGCAGCAAGCGGGTATGGCAAAAATTGCGCAAGCATTACGTGTCAGCAAAGCGGGGATCAGTAATGAACAAGGACCGTTAGGGGTCTTTTTACTTGCCGGACCCTCCGGTGTTGGTAAAACTGAAACAGCCCGCTGTTTAGCTAAGCAATTGTTTGGTGGCGAGAAGTTCTTAACCACTATCAATATGAGTGAATATCAAGAGTCGCATACAGTATCGCAGCTTAAAGGTTCACCTCCTGGTTATGTAGGTTACGGTGAAGGCGGTGTATTAACTGAAGCGGTAAGACAGCGCCCATACTCAGTAATTTTGCTTGATGAAGTAGAAAAAGCGCATAAAGATGTGCTTAACATGTTTTATCAAGTATTTGAACGCGGCAATATGCGTGATGGTGAAGGCCGTGAAATTGACTTCAAAAACACCGTGATCATCATGACGTCTAACTTAGGTTCAGCAGAGCTAATTGATGCATGCACACCACCAACAGTGATCGATTTGAGTCCAGAGCAAGACGATGATGTAGAACAACCGACTGAGCAGCAGCAAGCCATTAATGACGCACTCAATCCAACGGATGCACCGATTAATGAAGATGGTAGCCCATGGCAAGTGCCGTCAATTGGTGCGTTAAGTGAATTAATTAAGCCACAGTTACTACAATTCTTCGCACCAGCTTTACTTGCACGCATGCAAGTAGTGCCTTATTTAGCGCTTGATCAAGATGCACTGCAAGCAATTGTTAGTTTAAAACTAGAAGCGATTGCTAAGCGTCTTGCTACAAATCATAAAATGCAACTGCGTGTTGATGCAAGTGTATTGAGTAAGTTAACTCAGCAATGCCAGCTTTCAGACAGCGGTGCTCGGATGGTAAATGCAGTCATTGAAAGACAAATTTTACCGGGAATTGCTAAATCTATTTTGGAATATATGGCGCAAGAAGATATGCCAGATATTTTAACGTTAACGGTTGATGAGCAAGACGAAATCACCGCAATATTTGCCGATAACGCCTAATTTAATAGATAAAAAAGGATTGAAAATGGGACTCATGGACATCTTTAGTGAACATAAAGCGAATACCAGTCATTTTAGCGTAAGTATACAAGGCTTACCTGATGGCATGGTGCAGGTAACTGACTTCACATCAATTAATGATAGCTTATGTGAAGACTATGAATTTAATATTCAAGTATTGAGTCAGGAACATTTAACTGCGCAAACGTTGCTAGGTAAAGATGCCAGTTTGAGTTTGGTGTGGTCTATGACAGATCGGACTATCTCAGGTTTACTAAGTCGTTTTGTAGCCCATGGTAAAAGTCACCAAGGTTATCATTACACGTTAGTGTTGAGTTCTTATTTAACTTTACTTAAGCATCAACATTCCAATCGTGTTTTTACAGCGATGGATCCCGCTGCCATTATTAAAAGTGTGTTTAATAAAGCGGGCTTCCCAATGCAAAAATTTAGCATGCAAGCCAGCGGCCCTAGCCTCGATATGACAGTGCAATATAACGAAACTGATTATGAATTTGTTACGCGTTTAATGCGTAAACATGGCTTTGTTTATAGTTTTGTTGAGCAAACTGACGCGGATTGCACTTTTAAAGTATGCAATAGCAGCAAAGATATTGCCGCTCTGTTTGATGAAGTAAACTTAAGTTATGTGCCACCATCTGGGCAAGTACGTACTAGCGAAACAATCTTCGCAATTAGTCGCCAAGCCCAACTTCAGCCGCAAAGTATTGCGTTAAACGATTATAACTACCGCGCACCAGGTAATTTACAGGTATCGGCGCAAAATAGCGCTTCGCAACCAGGATTTGGTGAAGACAGTCATTATGGTAATAACTATGCAACTTCTGGCGAGGGCAATACGCTTGCTAAAACGCGTCAGCAAGCGTTTGATTGTCAACGAGAGCAATTGATTATCGACAGTGATTGCAGGGCGCTTAGACCAGGAATGATTTTAACTATTTATGATCATCCAGATCATAATGGCCAATATTTGGTTGTGCGTGTTGATCATAAGGGTAGCCAGCAAGCAGGTGTGGAATATGGCGCTAACGTAAAAGGCTTAACTTATAAAAATCAGGCGTACTTGGTCCCATCGGATCAACAGTTTAAAGCACAGTTACTTCCAGAAAGACGTGTATTTGCAACTTTTAACGCACTAGTAGAGCAAGAAATTGATGATGATGGTAATTACGTAGTAAAACTGCCATTTAATCAAGATGGTGAAGGCCAACAAAGCCGCCCAACACGCTTAATGCAACCTTATGGTGGCAGTGGTCATGGCATGCACTTTCCGCTTACACAAGGTACTGAGGTATTAGTTTGTGGCGAAAATGGCGATTTAGACAGACCCATTATTTTAGGTGCGTTATACAACCAAAATGCACCTAACCCAGTTACCAGCCAAAATCCGACCGAGAATAAGCTCGTTACTAAAGCTGGCCACAGTTTAATAATGGATGATAAAAAAGGCGAAGAAAAAATTAGCCTTGCTAATAAAAATAATAAAAACCAACTATTACTCGATGCCACCAATGGCGCACATCAAGCAACGCTTAAGTCTGTAGATGGCGATGTAAAAATATCAGCGAAAGAAAATCTGCAATTTGTTGCTGAAAACGACGCCACCTTTACGGTTGCCAATGACTTTACTACGCGGGTAGAGAATAACTTGCAAATGCAAACCCGCGAAGGGGATATCACAGTAACATCGGCGGCAGATTTAACCCTCAAAGCCACCTCAAACACACGTATTGAAGCAACCGATGGCAGCTTAGAGCTTAAAGCGGATCAAGAGCTTAAATTACAAGGTGAACAAGATGTTAGCGCATATTCGGTTGACGGCAATTTAGAACTGCAAGCCCCCAATGGCGATATAGAAATTAGTAGTGGCGCAAATATTACCATTAAAGCGGATGGTCAAGGATCACTGCAATTGAGTCAAGGCGGTGCGAGTATTGAAATTGATGCCGGTGGTAACTTAACCATTGATGCGACAAGTATTACTTTATCGGCCAGTAATATCGCCGTGAAAGGCAGTGCAATTAGTAATAACTAGTTGAAAAGGAGTTTATTATGAGCGCTCAGATCCAAAGTATATTCAATCACGATCAACATTTAGCGTGTGTGAGTCGTGTCGACAGTTTTGGCCGTGTAAAAGCGGTATTAATTAATAATGTTGAACATCAAGTTATTGCGCAAGGCGCACATGTCAGCATCGCAGAAGTAGGGGCTAATGTATTACTTGTACATAGCGCACAAGGCTTTATTGTAACGGCGCTCTTAGCGCAAGCGGATCAAGCACCTGCCGCGCAAATTAATAATTCGCAAGGGCATATCGTTATTGAAGCCCAGCAAAGTGTTAGCCTACAAACGGCCAAGGGTAGTGTTGAGGTATATGCAGACGGCACTATCGTGCTTGAAGGGCAAGATATTACAGCAAACAGCGAGCAAGACCTTACCTTGGCTGGCTGGCCAATTAGGCTTAATTAGCACTATGTTCGCACCTGTATATAAAGTAAAACTTCATAATCAGCGCCTCACCACCTTGTTAAAGCACCGGCAAAAGCTGTTGCAGCAAGGGGCGTTTTCGTTGGCACGTTTTAGCGTGATCGACACGCAAATGCTCAATCATTTATATACCTTAAGTGAGTTGGCAGGCGAAGCGCCAACAGATTATTTTTCAGCGCAAAACTTAACCCAAGTAAGCGAGTTAACATGGCAGGCTTTGTGTGAACTTGCACAGCAAAATAGCGAACATAGTGAAGTATATCGTTTAATAGCGGCTGATTTATTCATTACTGCTATTGATGACTTTACTGCCTACTTTCATAGCTTAAGAGGCAGTGAGCAATTAGCGCAGTGTGAATTACTTCAACATAATTTAAAGCATTGGCAGCTTAACGATTTAAAAGCGCTACGCACCAGTGTACTTGAGGGTAAAGAAAAACCCCAAAATGTGGTTAAAACCTTATTATTTTCACAACCTCTTACAACCAGTGAATTACTCGCAGCGGTATTACACAAAGATTTTGAGATTGCCTTTGCTGCGTTAGTAAATAGTTATTGTGCAGGGCATGACGATGTAAGCGATAAGCTATTTAAAGTGTTTGCAAAAACCGCAGATGAACAGCAAAAAGCACAATTACTCGCTTTAGCGGGTTTACTTAATGACACGCGTTGGTACGAACCCTGTGCATTATTTTGCAAAGCAAATCCAGAGCACTGCTCGTTTGTATTAAGTCATTTTGTTTATAAACAAGCGCTGCCATTGGTAATGGATTTAATGACCATCGCAGTAACACAACCAAGTGCTTATGCAGCGTGGCTCACATTAACAGATAGGCCGCTTGCCAAAGCTGAAAAAATGTCAGTCGTCAGTGATAACAATGCAGTAAAACCGCAAAGCGGCATTAACCTTGATGATGCCGAGCACGTAAGGCAAGCGTTTGCAATGCAAGCAGGTGAGCAACTTTTAATGGGCATTAGTTTTACCAAAGCCAATAGCGCACAAAAACTCGCTAAATTAGCAGGCTCTTTAGTACAACGTGTTATTGCCCCTCATTTTGATTTAACAAGTGCATGTGGTTTATTTCATGTCCAGCAAAGTGCATCGCAGTGGCAATTACTGTTAAGTGAAAAAGTGGAGAACGTTCATGCTTCATAATCTTTCTCCTTGGCAAGCCAGCACGTTTAGCGGCTGGTTAGAAGACAGTACTGAAGGTCAAGTGGTGGTGGTAAAACAAAGCTTTGAGTTTGATGAGCAAGGCAACGTTACAGCCATTGAACCCGGTCCTGAGATTGTTATTGCTGATGATTACCAAGGCGATCCTAACAGCTCACCGATTTGTGAAGTAAACGAGCAGGTGGCTTTTAAGTATGGCTTTGAAGTATATGGTAATTGCACAGCTTATCCGCCAAAAGGAAAAGACGCGCGCGTTATTGAGGTTGAGCTGGGCCTTGATTCGCCTTCGCAACCTTTGTTTAAAAAGCGTTTACGTGTAACCGGAGCGCGTTATTGGCGACGCTCGTTGCTTGGACCAGTCGCTACAGATCCAGATATTATTACCCCAGTGGCACTCAATTATATGCAGGCTTTTGGTGGCAAAGAGCTAAATAACGAGAGCAACACGTTCTTAGAAAACCCAATCGGCCGTGGTTTTAAACTTAAAAATAAGCACGCGGTTGGCCAGCAGTTACCCAGTGTTGAATACGCTAACTCATTACTTAGAAAACCTAGCCACAGCACACCGGTCGCAAGCTTTTCGGCCATACCAAGCCATTGGTCGCCACGAGTTGAACGCTTACCAGAAATAGACGAAACAGCACTTATGGCGGGAGAGTACCCGTTTAAAACAACACAGCCAAAAGATTTATACAACACAGCGCCCATTGATCAGCAAGTTGCAGCCGAGTTTGGCAAAGGCTGGGCGTGTCAGTTAACAGGGCTTTATCCATTACAACAATACGGACAACAACAACGTATAGAACTGCCGTACCAAAAACCTATTGTGGAAGTGGTAAATACACTAGCCCGAGAGCGGCTAACCATGCGCTGCGACACCTTAGTAATTGATTCCGACGCCCAGTGCTTTTCTCTGCTTTGGCGCGGTCATATTAGTCTTGAAAAAGTAGGCGCAAATAGTCAAATACTCGTTGCCTCAGAACAAAATAGCGGTAAAGAAAATTAATATGAAACAACTTACTTTTGACAGTCTTTATCATATTAATGCTGCCGGCTGTACATCAAGCAGCTTGTATACTGCAGTGGCTAATAAAATGCTTTTTTCTAAACCAAGTAAAGCATTAATTCGATGTGATATTAGTTTAGATGCGCCGTATATTTTTGTTGAAATAGACGAACTTGCGCAACTCGATAGAGTCACGCGCTGTTTATTAATGCTCTCGCACCTACTTGAGCAAGTTGATATAGCCACGTTAAGGCAAACAAACCGCATTAGCCAAATTGTATTTTTACTGCCCGTTGATGAAATTGAACAGCCACTGATAAGCGATGAAACACTCGCTGAGCTACTCCAAGAGTGTATTGCAGAACAAATACCCGCCTATTCACAGATGCCAACATGTGACTTAACCACCATAAACAACGACACCTTAGTAATCGCTGTGGATTCATGTAATAGCTATCAATATGTGAGTGAACAAGCTAAACGCTGCACCGTGCAAGTATTAAACGGCCCACCGGGCGTTATATATGGCGAAGGTGGATATGCACTGTTAATACACCCGCAAGGCAAGCTTACCGCGCAATTATATGACGGCCAAATGACGGCTCAATTAGCGCAGGCCAATTGCACCAGCCAAGACCGTTATTTATTTGCGGGCGAACAATCACTTACTTGGCAAAAAAAATGGTTTGCTTACACACAAAAATTGTACAAAAAAGGCCAGCCGCTCATTGAGTGTGCAGAGTTAGCAACGACGATAGGCCATCAAGGTAATGCAAACTCATTAGCGGCACTTACACTAGCACAAAGCTATTTATGCAACCCGCTTACGCGCTCACTTGAGCAGGTATTTGTTATTTTTAATGCACCTAATGAGCAGCTAGTCAAAATTTCAAGGAGTGAAAAATAATGCCTTATATTAACGCCGCAGCAGGCAAACAAACAGGCAGCGTACAATATGATATTGATGCGCTGAGCGCTGATGTGCGCACCGGTGGCTCAGTAACATGGCGACATAACAACTCAACATTGCTAGGGCTTAACAATAGCGCCCGCAGTAATGGTGCGCTAGGTAAAGCTAACGGTATCGCTATTTTTGAAGATAAAGCCAGTGGTGACGCCGCCTTTTTAGCTGAGATTGCCAGGCCAAAATACCGCGAGAAAACCCTCGGTGAAATGGTAAATATTTTTATACCTGATTATATTATTCCACCGCCACAATGGGATAGCCAAAAAAACGAACCTAGGCTGCCATGGAATGAACCGCAAACTAATATGGATGTAAATAAACCCGTTAGTAACGCGCAAGCATTCTTAGATTTAGTATCAACGCATTTAGGTTGGCAAGCCGGTAACCAAGAGCAGCTTATTAAAGATACAGCTTCACAAGCACCACAAGTACAAGCTGTATCGGGGCAAAATGTGCTGATAAATGGTCGCACCGCTGTACATCAAGATAGTGGCGGTAAACTTATGACGGTGGATGTCTGCTTAACCACAATTGGGACTAGCGTTGTACCAATTCCATACGCAAATAAAGCGCAATCAAGTGACGTTACAGATGTTGCCAGCTCAGTAAAAGTCAATGGCAATGGCGCCGCTAATATAAATAGCACTTTTTCACAAAGCTCAGGTGACTCCCCTGGTGATAAAAAAGGCGTCGCGAGTAAGAAAAACGACGGTGAAGCTGAATTTATCATGGGCTCGTTTAATGTATTAATTGAAGGTAAACCCGCTGTACGCCAAGGTGACCCGATGATCTCCAATTCTAAAAACACCCCACCTGCGCCACTTATGCAATCAGGCGGCCCCGCACCAAGAGGGTTGAGCGTGCAAGTGAGGGATAGTTTGGCAGATAGACAAGGTGACAAACAAATAGTTATTAAAATATCAGGATCTGAAAAGTTAGATGAAGATGGAGTGTCAATCGTATGAGTGATGTTTGTAGCCCAGATCAAGTTTTAACTAAAGCCGCGCATCGAGAGCTTGTATTTGAAGGGATTGGTTCGGATGAAGAGAATTTATCACTTATTATTCGCGATGACAAAAATCCGAACGAAACAGACAAAGTCTATAAAATCCCTCTTTATCAAGCAAGAGCACAGCAAACAGGATCGAATGTTGCTGATATAGAATTAGTTTGTACCTACCCAATGATTTACGATACAAAAGATGAAAGCGATGATTATATTTCTAACTTATCTGCTGGGTATGTATATGTTTATGTAGATGGTTATCTATGGCGTGAACTTCAGGTTATTGTAGAAGAATGTGGTGTGGTTAAATTTAGAGATGTTAATTTAGCTTACCAGAAAGGTTTTTTACCATGGAAAAAAAATAAAAATAAAGCGTACGCAAAACAAGGAAGGCGAGACGCAACAGGGCAAGCGCTTAGCTCTATCATTGTCCCCAATAAGATTAAAGGTGCACAGTGTTCTGTTGAAATGGCATTCTCAGAAGTGCAATGGTCGTGGTCACAAATCTTAAAGTTAGGAGGAATGAATCCATCAGACCCAAGGCTAAATTATGGTGACCCATTAAGCAGTGAAGAAAGAGATTGCCCAAACAGAGGTGTTTCAACCACTGCTCGCAATAAAAGAATGCAGAGACTAGATAACTTATCTGACTTTGAAAATGGGTTCACACAGACGGGTATTATTAAAAATGGTGCGAAAATTCACCGCAAAATCCCACATATCGCAGCAGATAAATTCGCTAAAGTTATTTTAAATAATGGACTGTCTGTTGTTAGAAATTACGTTGATGCAATTTTAAAATTACAAGTTGAAATTGCCAGTACACTTTATGAGGTAAAAGGTGTAGAGCTTGGCCCCGATGGCCAAGAAGTTATTAAAGATCCCATTAAAAAAGCAAACTTTGAACTTGCTGAAAAGATGATAAACCGTTTTTATCAAATGAATGATGCCATTTTAGACGGTGATATTACCATCAAAGGTGATAAAGACGCGCAGAGACTTCAAGCTGAGCAACTCAAATTTGCAAATAAAATAAAAAATTGGCGTTCTAGCTGCTTAAATGAAACAAACTTAAAAACGTTTTTAAAATATGATCGTTTATTAGCCCTAGCGGATGAGATAAAAAGTCAGCAGCTAGTGCTTATCGAAATTTTAGAACAAGATATTAACACTGTTAAGTTTGTGCATTGTATGGAGGATTTTGCATATCATTACAACGCACATTATGCGTCGGGCTTTGATGTAATAAAAGATATTGCTTTAGTATTAAAAATTCACCCAGCGAGTCAGTTTCCAACAATCATACTCGATAAAGGGGATTGGGATAACTTAACAACATCTACAACCACCTCCTCTATTATGTTAAAACTTGTAGGTGAACACCCATCAGAGCCAGCGCATCCTATTTCTGAATTATTTTTTGGTAAGCCGAAAAAACCTGCAACGGCAACTAAGCCCGCCGGTATAGAACTAGACCCACAAGATCACAGTGATAAATTCAATCCCAAATTTAGTATTGAACGCATCCAAATGGTTGCAGAAGATAACTCCTTTAACGAAGGTGACAAGGAAGCAGTTGAACAAATCGGTAGGCGACTAGCACAAGCACTTATGGGGATGGCGACAGGGTATTTAGATTTATCACTCATCGCAAGCGCCAACCAAGGGCAAGCACAAACAGCTGCTGCATTTAATAAACAAGTCCAAAGCGAAAAGTCAGCGGGTATAGCGCAACAAGAGCAGTTAAAAAAACAAGCTGAATTACAAACAGCGCAAAAGCAGAAATTAAAAGCAAAACTGAGCCAAGCAGAGCAAGTATTAGCTAATAAAGTTAAAGGGCTAAATAAAACAGATGCAGAATATAGAAGACAACATGCTTTAGCTAAACCTGAAATTGACAAATTAAAAGCTGAACTTGGCGCGGTTGATAGCAAATTAAATAAAGCACAAAAATCATTACGCAATATAAATAATAAATTGGCTCATATTGAATTAGAGTTAGCGCAAACAGGCAGTGCTAAGTTAAGTAAAAATAAAGGTTTAATGGCAGCGCTACGAATAATAAATCAATTAGAGAATGGTCAATTTACCGTACTTGAAATGACTGCCCAAGATTACCATAACGGTAAGTTTTCAAAAGGGTTTATTCCCCTAAATGCAAGAGCAAGGGCTGAGATTGCGCAAGAATTAAGTAAAGAAATTAGGGATCTAGTGCGTGCGCAAAATCGTAGTCGTACAAACATTACCACCGCACGCGGGCCAATCAATGCCACGGTAGATGATGTTATGCATTTGCGAAACAAACTAACCCACCTACTGGACATAGCAGATAAAGCCCAAGGTGTCTTAGCGGGGGAAGGGGCATCACAACTAAAGCTTGATGTTATCGCATTAAAAGAAACGGTCGATGCAAAGCAACTAAATGTTACATCACTAAAAGATGAAATTGCGCAATTGGAAAACAATCAATTAAAGTTAGCGGATGATGTACGCACAAACCAACGTTTAAACCAAAAGCTAGCTGAACTTGCAACGGCGACTGAGCATTTAGCGAATCAAAGGTTTTTATCCAATACAAGTGTAAATAGGTTAAGTCGCGCAAATATTGGTATTTTGGGTGCAGTTGGCTTATTTGAGGTATTAAATTTAACCCGAAGTATTGAGCAGTTCGAGTTAACGGCTAAAAGCGTAAAAGTGTTTGCTGGTGGCGCACTCGATTTTACCGCTGTGGTACTGACCCTTGTTCGTGAATCCTATGTAATGAAATACGGTATGCCAACAGGTGAGCAAATGACAGCCTTAATAAGCGGTGATTTAAGTGTACCGCAAGGGGTTCGACGTGTTTATTGGTACTCAGTATCTATGTATGCCGCGAATATTGTTGCGTCAATTTACAGTGGTGCTACGAGCTTTATAGATGGCTACGATGCCATTAAACGAGGCGATAATGACGCCGCGTTTGGTTTATTAACCATTGGGGTCGGTTTTACTTTGATGACGGTGGGTGACGCCATTGCACTAAGAGGTCTCCTTTTAGGAATTAAAGTGGGTTCACGATTAGGCTGGATTGGCCTGATTATTGTGTTGGTTGGTGCTGTTATTTACTATTTATTTGTTGATGATGAAATAGAAGCCTGGATGAAAATCAGCCCGTGGGGCACAGATGCCTATGGCGATGATAACAGTAGTAGTTGGAAAACACGCCCTGATTATGCCCTACAAGATTTTGCGCAATTAACCATAGCGCCACAAGTACACAGTGATAATGTAGAAAAAGAGCAAGATATACATACTATTGCAACTGAGCGAGGTGCTATTACTACCTATGAAGATCCCACAGAAGCATATTTAATTTTAACCTGCCCAACAAACACGGCGTTTAATTTCATTGATGTTGAGCTTGACGTTAAACAAAGAGATAAAAAGAATGATGAATACCAAAATCTCGTTTTAGGTGATAGCGTTGGGCAAGGTCAAAATTGGCGACAAACATTTTGGGATAATGTGTTAGTGACTGATTTATCAAGTGGGCAAGGTGTACGGCTCGATGTAAATCAGTATAACTGCGCCGCCATATTTAAAGCGCTCAACACAACCAGAATCACGTTTAGACTACGTGTTAAAACGTATCCGAAAGGTAAAGGTGCGTCAGTGAGCACAGCCTTTGAAGATAATAAGTTTATATTACCAGTATCAAAACGCGATGAGTACGGCGAGCTTGAAATACCAAATAAATGGCTCACAACCGAAGTGAATTTATCACTATGGAATTATGCGCTAAAAGAAGAATTAGGACTTGAGTAACAATATGATAAACACCGAGCAAGTATCTGAATTACGCCCCCCTAAAAAACCAACTGACATGGGAAAGCACTACCGAAAAGTGGAAGTCAATTATGACAACTTGTTAGGAGTAAACGATATATATTCAACTGATGGTCGTTATTACGGCGTATTATTAATATCAAGTATGAGGGATATCTTCCAAACTGCTACCGTTTTTACGGCATTAGTTTTTTTTGGTGTTTCAATTTTTATGCAAATTACGACTTTATTTAAAGCTGCCAGTATGGAGCAGTTTTTAGGTGCACATTTTTTACACCCTTTGTTTATCCTAGGGCAAGTCTTGTTATTAATTATTGCTTTTGTTTATCACCGTAAAGCGAGGATCCCTCGAGGTAAATTAGTCGTGTTTGATCGAAAAACCGGCAATGTAAATTTCCCTGCGTTTGGTGGCAACCCAGAACTAGTTATACCATTTGAAGAAGTTGAAATGTATCGAGGCTCGTTAGGCTTTAGTTTGGGAAGAGGCATGCCTGTTACAAGTTTAATCCCTAAAAAATACCCTAAGCATGGTAAAAGGGATTGCCAATACATAGTCGCGTTTGCTGATAGCTACGATGGGGCTTGTCAATCGTGGACATTATTAACGGAGTTTATGGATAAAAATAAACCAATCCCTTTTGGGTTGTTACAGTCTGTTCAACACCATTTAAATAAGGGAAATAGTGTTACATGGAGAGGTGATAAAATTGGTCCCTATATGGATAAGTATCCGCTCGATCCTGTCATAAAAAATAACTATAAGTATGTTTATCACGAAAATCGTGATGCAACAGAAGAGTACCCGAGGGATGAAGTTAATTATGTTATTGCGCCCTTTAGTGATGACCCCGTATTGCTAGAGAAAAATATAAAACGTGCGTACGAGCTCAATATTTTACTTTTGTGATTCAGGTTAAATAAAAACAGGTTTACAAGCCAACCGCTCTTTAACAATCAGAAAAGGAATTCAAACCTAGGCGGTGTATGCTGCCTAGGTTTATTAAAGCAAAGGAACCTGATGCAAAAAAATAATTACCTTGGTGTTGGAATAATGGCAAAGAAAACGAGGTTTAATCGTTTTTTTGAATATCGTAGTATAAAAAATATATATCACGAATTTAAAGGCCTGTGTTTTTTATATGATTGGCTTGATACGAACAAGTTATATGAAAATCAGCGCGAAAAATACAAGCTTGTCCCTTGTGGTAATAACCCTATAAAAGCCATATTATTCGGTCCAATGGCCATTGGAGCTGTATTAAGCTTAATTACATTAATTAGTATCTTATCACTTCCATTTTATGATGAAGGTGAAAATTTTCAGTGGTGGATACCACTGGTTACCTTTTGCTGGAACTTATTGTTCTTAAATTTACTACCAATAACGGCTAGATATATACCTGATAAGATGATGTATCTTGACAGGCAAAACCAAACAGTCGGGTTTACTTTTGATATACCCGGTTGTGAACAACGAGATGACTTAGGTAACTGTTGCTTTAAATGGGAAGAGATTGTTTGCAGGCTAACCTCGAAAATGGGCGCGCCGGGTGTAATGAATTACTTTCCAGAAATTAGTCATATAGACCAAGAAAAGTACCCTAAAACAATAGTAACCGGTTCAGTTGTAGAGCTTTCAGCTAACCCTGTCCATTGTTATTTATTATGGGAGTGTTATGTGCGCTTTATGGATTTAAGTAAGCCATTGCCCGATGTGCCGGTATATGAACAACACCGACATTTAGATCCAATTACAGCAGAGTTTGATAAAAATAATAATCGTCCTTCAGACTTTTGGGTAGACTTCTCAATTGAACAGCAAATTGAAATTAGGGACGAAATTTTAGAAGATGCTTTTCCATTTGATTGGCTAAAAGGTAAAGTAAATGACGAAATAACGAAACCTTGGCAGCATTGGAAAGCAGAGCCTGAGCGCATAGAGCAATTAACGTGGAAATATAAAGTAAAGCGTTTACTAGTTCAACTTTTTATCGGCTTTCCGTGAAACGGCTTAAGTTTCAGAGTCCATGATACGTTAACAATCAGAAAAGGAATTCAAACGAGGCACTTTAAAGTGCCAAGGTTGATTAAACAATAAGGATATTAAATGCAAAATAATGACTACCTAGCCGTTGATATCATGAGTAAAAAAACGCGATATAATCGCTTTTTTTACCCTGAAAGATTAAATAGCCTCAAGAAAAAATTTAAAGGCTTATGCTATTTATATGATTTACCTACAAAAAAGCAAAAAGTAATTCAAAAACACCCAGAGCGATATAAAATAGAAATGTGCGGAAATAGCCCAATTAGAGTTATATTGTTTGGCCCAATCATAATCGGCTTTGTTTTAAGTTTGTTACTATTACTATCTTGTATTGTGATGACATATTCGGATGAACCTTATCATTGGTGGGTGCCCGCACTTACTTTTTCTTGGAACCTGTTTTTTCTTAACTTATTACCACTAACAGAGAGTTACCTCCCTAAAAAGCAAATATATTTTGACAGAAAAAAACAGTTAGTCGGCTTTACTTATAAGATACCCGGTTGTGAAGAGCGTGATGAGCTGGGTAATTGCTGTTTTAAATGGGCTGATATTGTATGCCACCTTGATATAGTGGCAACACGCCCGGGTGTAATGGGGTTTGTGCCTTTTATTAGTCATATTGATGAGGATAAATACCCTGAGACTAAAATAGCTGTTCAAGTGCCTGATAACTCAAATAACCCGATGAACTGCTATTTATATTGGGAACGAGTAGTGCGGTTTATGGATAACAACCAACCACTGCCTGATGTGCCTGAGTATGAAAACTACCGCCACCTTGATGAATTAACTGCTGAATTTGATAAGCAAAATGACAGACCCAATAATTTTTGGAGTGATTTTTCGCTTGCTCAACAAGTCGAAATTTGGCAGAAATTCAATAAAGAGGCTGCGCATTTTAATTGGCTTAGAGCTACACCGAACGAAGAAATAACCAAACCTTGGCTGCATTTTAAAGGTGAGCCTGAGCGTATCGAAAAACTAACATGGAAATACAAAGCAAAGCGCTTAGCACTGCAGTTGTTTATGGGAATACCTTGAACATCTTATAATTAGAATAGGAGTTAAAATGGGTGTCTAGCTTATTTCCAATGACGTCGAAGATGCAAAAAATATGCAGAAATGATACAACTTCAAATGTCACGTTACACAAAGCATCGAGTATTTAAACAAATCCCCCTTAATTCCCCCATATTAGTAGATGCGATATGGATGCTTCAGCCTGCTCGAACAGGTTGGCAAGCTGAAATAAATTACAATGCATTTTTGACTGAATTTGGTTTGCAGCCAGGCGACCAGATAGAGCTCAAACTAGAAGCCACGGTGTACCCCAGTGGTAAAGGTCAACCAACAATTCAAGGGTTTAATAGTATTTATGGCTTACCAATCGAATATTACAAAGCAGGTGAAAAGCCAGGGTTCTTTTCTTG
>NZ_JACJEW010000045.1:0-36120 GCF_014164315.1 Pseudoalteromonas sp. SG44-1 | reverse complement strand
GCGACGGCGAGATTATTTGGAAGGACTAGCCTATTTCGTACAGGTAGTAGTGCAAATCGATTGGAAAAATATGGATGTGAGTGATGTAATTGAAACTTAATAATTATTTTTGGGGATCCCTTAGGGTTAAAGCAAAGTCAGGGCACAGAGTTCAGTAAAATGCGAAATTTGACCGCAAGACTTAAGGCCACAGGCTTGAATACAGAGCTAATTTAATTTCAAGGAAGGTTTATGAACAAGCAAATTCAAGTAGAAGTCCAGGTAGATCATTTAGATAAGGTATCCAAGGCCAACGCTCTAAATGCTATATCTGAATTAGTATGGAATGCAGTAGATGCAGATGCCAACAAAGTCGAAGTCTTAGTAGATGCTGATGATATAGGACTATCTGGTATACATATTAAAGACGATGGTCATGGAATTCACTATGATAAAGCGTCAACCTATTTTAAGGGCAACTAGACTCAAATTGACTAATTGTATAAATGCACTTTAGTCAGCCAAAAGAAGAAAACTTGCAAATACACGTTTTTAAAATCAAGGAACAATATGGTGGAACTATGAGCCAAGAAGAAGAAATTTGGAAAGAGCGTAGAATAGAGCAGTCATCCAGAGCCGACGACCATCGTGAAGCATACGACAGAGATGAAGCTAGGTTAATTCACTCATCGGCATTTAGGAGACTACAATCTAAAACTCAGGTACTAGGGTTAGGGGAAAGCGACTTCTATCGGACTCGGCTAACTCACTCTATGGAAGTGGCACAAATAGGAAGAGGGATCGTACAGTATCTGAGTAAGAAAAATGTAGAAAACGCCAATAAGCTACCACCAAAAGAATTAATCACTGCTATTTGTCTAGCACATGATATTGGGCATCCACCATTCGGACACGGCGGTGAGGTAGCTTTAAATTACTGTATGAGAGATTATGGTGGATTTGAAGGAAATGGACAGACTTTAAGAATTCTTGGGACTTTAGATAAATATCTTGAAGGATATGGCTTAAACCCAACACGCAGAATGCTACTTGGTGTATTGAAATATCCGGCAGCATATAGTTCTTTACTTAATGACATGGCTTATGATGCAAAGACTAAAGACACACCGAACTGGTTATTTAAAGCCGCGAAACAAAAACCGCCAAAATGCTATCATGATGATGATAAAGACATTGTAGAGTTCATCCTCGAACCTTTCTCACAGGAAGAGAAAGAAAAGTTTACTGCAAGCATGGAATACAAGCCAAAGAATGATGAGGATCGCCGTTCTCCAGAAACCGAGCATAAACTTACAAAATATAAATCATTAGACTGCTCAATCATGAATCTAGCAGATAACATCTCATACAGTTTGCATGACTTTGAAGATGCCTTGTCTCTGGAACTTATCCGTCAAAGTGATTGGAAGCGCTACTTTGAAGAAGAAGTAGGTGGCAGGCAAAGAAAAGAGTTATTTGCGAAAATTAGTACCATGCGACCAGATTGTGCGTATGACAAAATTACAAAAGATCTTTTTGAGTCAAGCTATACACGCAAAGACGCTATAGGTTCTCTAGTAAACCTAATGATTAGTAATACCCAAATAGTCGAAAATGACTCCCAATGCTTAGAGCCTCTCTTAAGATTGAATGTTGAGCTCATTTGCGATGTTGAGAACCTAATGAAAGCAATATTTGATTTGGTTAAGAAGCTTGTTATCAACAATGAAAATGTCCAACAGCTTGAGTTCAAGGGCCAAAAACTAATAATTGAGCTCTTCGAGGTATTGGCAACAGATCCTGAGAGGTTCCTACCCAACAAAACTAAAAAAATTTGGGAAAACGCAGCCAAATCAGTACTTGATGGGCTATCGAAAGAAGAACAAGAGAGACTATCAGTTAAAGACCTAGTAAAGCGTAAGCAAATGAGGGTAATTTGTGATTTCGTTTCTGGAATGACAGACGAATATGCAACAAAGTACTATGAAAAGCTTTTCACTCCTAGCAAAGGCTCTATCTTTGACCATCTATAGTTTTAGGCGGTCCAACTTTTGAAAATTGGACCCATTAAGAAAATAACCAGTATGATACTTTATTGTATGGGGTGAAACTTTATTGTTCACCCACAAAAAAAGCGCTTGCGCGCTTTTTCTTACTCAACTGTAACCGATTTTGCTAAGTTACGAGGTTGGTCAACGTCGGTGCCTTTAATGACCGCTACGTAGTACGAAAGTAACTGTAGTGGGATTGTATATACAACTGGCGCTATCACGTCATCAACATGATTTACGTTGATCACACGCATGGTTTCGTCTGACTCAAAGTGTGAGTCTTTATCAGCGAATACATAGATGATGCCGCCGCGAGCACGGACTTCTTCTACGTTTGATTTAAGCTTTTCAAGCAATTCGTTGTTTGGTGCTACAACAATAATTGGCATGTCTGCGTCAATCAATGCTAATGGACCATGTTTAAGCTCACCTGCTGCATAGGCTTCTGCGTGAATGTATGAAATCTCTTTAAGCTTAAGTGCGCCTTCCATTGCGATTGGGTATTGCGACCCGCGACCTAAAAACAGTGAGTGGTGTTTATCAGCAAACTCTTCTGCAAGGTCTGCAATGCCATCAGCCAATAGTAGCGTTTCTTCTAATTTAGCTGGAAGCAATTTAATAGCGTTAACAATCGTACTTTGATCTAAGCCTTTCTCTTGCGCAATAGACGCAGTAAGCATTAACAAACCAACAAGCTGTGTAGTAAATGCTTTAGTAGAGGCTACACCAATTTCAGCACCGGCTTTGGTCATAAACGCAAGGTCTGATTCGCGTACTAGCGATGAGCCTGGTACGTTACAAATAGTCATTGACCCCATATAGCCTTGCTCTTTAGCTAAACGAAGCGCAGCTAAAGTATCAGCCGTTTCACCCGATTGAGAAATAGTTACTAGCAGGCTATTTTCGTGTACAAACGACTGACGGTAACGGAACTCAGAGGCAATTTCTACGTTACAGCTAACACCTGCAAATTGCTCAAGCCAGTAGCGGGCAACCATACCTGAGTGGTAAGACGTACCACAGGCAATAATTTGTACGTGTTTTACGTCTTTAAATATTTGCTGAGCGCTTTCACCAAAGGCATCAATCGCTACGCGGTCGTCGTTTAAACGTCCTTCAAGGGTGTTACGTACAGCAAGTGGCTGTTCGTAAATCTCTTTAAGCATGTAGTGACGGTATTCACCTTTACCTGATGCATCTTGTGTGATGTTTGATTCAATGACTTCACGTTCAACGGCATTGCCGTCTACATCAAAAATTTCCACACTGTTACGGGTGATACGCGCTACATCACCTTCTTCAAGGTAGATAAAGGTACGAGTTACTGGTAATAATGCAAGTTGATCAGAAGCAATAAAGTTTTCACCAAGGCCTAAACCAATAACTAACGGGCTGCCTGAGCGCGCTACAATAATTTCGTTATCATTCGCTTTATCAAATACAACTGTTCCAAATGCACCTTCAAACTGTTTAACAGCTGCTTGAACTGAGGCTAATAAAGTGGTGTGCTGCTGGCGAAGTTGATGAATTAAATGCACCATTACTTCGGTGTCGGTATCTGATAAAAACTCGTAACCATCGCCTTTCAGCGCTTCACGTAAGCTGGCGTGGTTTTCAATAATACCATTGTGCACTAAGGCAATTTCGCTGTTTGAAATATGCGGGTGCGCGTTTGCTTTCGTCACGCCGCCGTGAGTTGCCCAGCGAGTGTGTGCAATACCGGTAGTACCTTTTACGCCAGCTTCATCAAGCGCGTTTTCAAGGTTTACTACTTTACCCACTGCTTTTACAGTATTAAGTGTATTACCATCTAAAAGTGCCACACCAGCTGAGTCGTAACCACGGTATTCAAGGCGCTTAAGGCCTTCAACTAAAATTTTATTTACTGGGCGTTCTGCAACTGCCCCAACTATTCCACACATAATTTCTCCTTTTGTACATGCCAAAGCGTCAACTTTGGGTTTGTATGTGTTGTTTAATATTTAAATGAACATCACAGGTGTTGTCGGCCTGTAATAAACACGAATTTTATAGCTCAGCGCAGATCAACTGCACACCACACGCTTGTATTGCTTGGCGAGTATCGAGTGCTAAGTTGCTGTCGGTGATAAGCGTAGTCACTTGCTGCCAAGGTAATTCTAAATTAGGGATTTTTCGGCCGATTTTTTCTGACTCCACCAGCACTATAACTTCACGAGCAGCGCCTGCCATAACTTGACTTAGGCCTACTAGTTCATTAAAGGTAGTAGTACCACGCTCAACATCAATGCCATCTGCACCAATAAATAGCTGATCAAAATCATAAGAACGTAAAACACTCTCTGCAACCTGCCCCTGAAACGACTCAGAATGCGGGTCCCACGTACCACCGGTCATCAAAAGTGTTGGCTCGTTTTCCAGCGCCAATAAGCGATTAGCCACTTTAATTGCATTAGTCATCACCACTAAACCGCGCTTATTACCCAGTTCAGGGATCATTGCTGCTGTAGTACGACCACTGTCGATAATAATGCGGTTATGATCTTTGATTAGTGCTGCTGCGGCTTTTGCAATCGCCACTTTACGTTTTGAATCAATATCATCGCTTACAATTTCTTGCGGCAATGCTATCGCGCCACCATAGCGGCGCAGTAATAGTCCGCTTTTTTCAAGCGCTGTTAAGTCTTTACGAATGGTTACTTCAGAGGTTTGAAACTGCTCAGCTAAAATATCTACGGCTACTTCACCTAACTCATTAACTTGAGTAAGAATAAGGTGACGACGTTGCTGGGTGTTTCGTTTAGTCATTAAGCAAACCATTTAAGTTTCGTTTCGAAAGTTATGGGATTTTAAACGAAACTATAAAAATGGCAAGGTGTAGATCAAAAAAAGCGCAATATGCGCTTTTAATTGGTCAGGGAAATTTTATTGAGGATTTAGCAATTCTCCACTCAAAATACATTTAACAATGGCATGCTGTCGGTTTGTACTGTTTGTCTTTCTAATACAATTTGTTAAATGGAAATCAACGGTTCTTTGGCTAATGCTGAGTATTTGGCTGATCTCCCAAGAGGTCTTTCCAATAGAAGCCCAACGAATACATTCTTTTTCACGTCGCGTAATTTTTACAGCCTCAAGATTTGTTGAGCGTCGATAAGCTTCAAATATTTCAACTAAAAAAATTCGCCAATAATCCCCTAGCATTTTCACTTTACGAGGTTCAGCGCCTAAATTTGACAATTCCAACACTAGACAAGCAAATTTATTTTTATGTAAACCCGTAGGAATTATTAATACCGACTCAAAGCTGCCAATTAACTCACTAAGCTGAATTGCTCTTGTTTCATTTAAGCAATAATGAAGCAACCCCTTACGGGAATGAACATCATTCAAAAAAGAGTCATCAAGTTCACCGAAATAATGAGTATTAAACTTAAATAAATCAGAGAAATCAAAAATAATAAACCCTGCTTGAACATAGCTATAACAATTTTTTATATCTTCAAAAAAACCATTAAAGCTATGTATTGAGTTTATAAGCTCAATTCTAGAATGTAGTTCATTCATATTTATCATATGCAAAACTCGATTTAGACTCATCTTTACAGAGTATAGGAAATACGACACAAGAAGAACTTGGCGAGTCATTACCAATAATTTGAGTGTTAATACCTATGTACGAGTCAGCGGAATATATTACTGTTAAGAAAGTAAAAATAGCTGTATAGATAAATGATGCCTTATATATATTATTCATCGTGGTGTAGCCCCTAATTCATGTTGTAGTTATATTGTTCACATTAAATTTGAGCTACACGATAGATTTTATCAATAATAATGAGATAACTTTTCTATAACTTTACAAAAACAAAATATAACCTATTGAATGTTAATGGAAATAATTTCACTAGTTCTACCACCTAAACTTTCAACGATAATTAAACCATTCACCTTGTCCACATAAAACCTTGGTCTAATCACACTAAAGTCAAACGTTTTTGACTTTAGGCTAGAAGTATCTACATCATTTAAGTCTATTTCATAGAAGGTCGTATTTATCAAATTATGATTACTCCATAATACTTTACCGTTTATTACAGCCCAATTCGTGTTTGTCTCAGTGGACATGCTTACCGGCATTGAAGTCATCGTTTCTTCATTCGCATCAAACCGTGATAACCTCCCCGTATTATCACCTAATACATATCCCCCTTCAAATTGTCGAATAAAGCGGTAACCTTTAAAGATAAGGTTTTTAGTTTTTTCTTCAATAACATACTCAAATACTTGCCATTCACCATTACTTTTTCGCGTATATAGAATGGATTTTTCATTTAATGAAAGAGTAACATCGCCAATCAACTCATCAGCCTTAGAGAGGTATGTCAGGCTATTATCAAACGTATTAAGAATTGTTATGCGGTCTTGAAGCTTTAATAATACATATTGTCCAGACAGAGAGGCGCCGAGCAACTCTAGTGGGTTTTCAGTGCTCATTAGTGTTGCTTTTTTCGTAACCTTACTTTTTTCATAAAAAATTAAGGAGCTAACACCTCCCTCATTTATTACCGTCCAGATTTTGTTACCTAAAGGTTGATAGGCAATAATGTTACTATCTTGCTCAGGTTGTTTCTTTTGAATCATTTCAACATTTTTAAAATCACTTAATGGCAGCTTTTTCTCTATCAGAGTATTGATAATATCATTATCTCTGATAGCTAATAGTGTATTTGGGGTTACTCGTTCTAATGCGATAAGGCCTTTGTTTTTATCGATAATAATATTTGAATGTCCTGTTTTAACATTTATTTTAGCTAGCTTTTTATCATCTAATAAAATGATATGCTCATCATCAAGCCAATGAACATCATAGATAGTTGTATTTTGATCATGGTGAAAAAGAGTTCTGCCAGTCTTTAAATCGTGTACTCGAATAGAATTACGCTTACTACCCAAATAAATTCGCAGTACAACCAACTTACCAGAGTCTGGAGAAATATCCGCACGACTATCATGAAATCCTTTTTGAGGAACAGAAGTAATCTCTTCAAGCAAGCCTTTTTCAGAGTTGAATTTATAGATAAGTAATGCACTTTGCTGATCTTTTTGCCCAGAAAAATAAATTACGTCATTTTCATTTTTGTCGATAAACACATCTGTGATGAAATAAAAATCAGCTACTAACGTACCTACTCCATGCGCTTTATTTGTTAGATCTATCTGCTTTAATAAAGCAATATCACCTAAATTATCGGAAAAGTACAAGCGCTCCCCATCATTAGAGAAAACCAAACCTGTAGGCAGGGTTGTATTATCTACAAGCACCTCTATAGTCTCTGTTTTCTGGTCTTTTAAATAAATATGATAATTCTTTTCATGACTTAATTTACTAGTGAATGCAATGTATCGACCTTCACTGGAGGCTGCAAAGGCTTTTTTGTCTGAGACGACAGTATTTACCACCCTAGCAGTAACTGAAACTTCATCGACATTGTATTTAAATAAAAGATAAGCTAACGAAAGAAAAAGAATCGCTATTGCAATAAGGTAAAAATAGACCTTAGCTTTTTTAACATTCTTGTGCTCTGTTTTTTCTATACTTGTTTGTTTTTCTTCTATAGGGGAAGGAATTGTTGATACAGGACAAATTAATTTATATCCACGTTTAGAGAGCGATTGAAGATACTTAGGATCTTTATAATCATCATTCAAAATTATGCGAAGTTTACTTATAATTCGCCTTACTGCGGCATCAGAAACACAGCGGTCTTTCCATAAGTTATCATGCAATTCATCCATTGAAATATAACGCTCATGATGCTCAATAAAATACATCAATACGGCAAATACTTTTGGTTCAAGTACAACTAACTGCTCATTAATTTGAAGAGACATCTCTTCAGTGTCCAAACAGTACTCACCAAATTTAATCAACATAGCATTTGCCACTTACAAACCTTAACAGTCCCTTAACGTTCATTATAATAACGTACTGCAATAGTAATTACCATAAAGTTTAATGCATTGATTTAAATGAAAGTTACATTTTGGTTACGTAGATATCATCGCTTAATTATTGCAAAAAAAAAACGACCTTATACGCTCAATTTTAACCCCAACATTATAAGGTACAAGCAATGCAGAACAGCATAAAAAATGAAAAACATGCCATAGCAGCCCACAGAACAAATGATGGATTAATAGAAATCACCAATCTTGAGTTACTTGATGCGTTTGTTGGAGGATTTATAAGCCCTGAAGAAGTTTATTGTCACGTGAGTGATAATGATGAGAAATCTACAACCACGACAAGCCAAGAAGGCATCAGTTAATGAATACTGAAACTTGCAAGCCGTATAAACCAAAACTGAAGCGTTTGGGTGAAAAAAGAGCTCTAATCTCTTTATCGAACCTTGAAGACTGGTGTGAAGAAATGTGCCTTGCGTTTGATAGGGATGTTCTTAATCAAAACTCAAGCTCCAACAAAACCCTACATTGGTTGTTTAATGCCTATCCTCTTATTTTAGCCTACCAAGGAAAAACACAAGAAAGTGAATTGTTTTTACACAGAGTAATAACTTATTGGTCAGATAAATTTTTACAGGATAAAAACAATCAAAATCTTATCAACTTAATAGATCCCACAATCAACTTATTACGTCTTTATAAACTGACAAATAAACACTCAGCATTCCTAAAGCTGATGGGTGAAGCCGCTATTCTAGATAATACAGGCAAAGCAAAACTAGGGCCTATAAGTGTAAACAAAGAAATACTAGGTGAGCAATGGAATACATTGTATGTAGCTACACTCGATGAAACTTTAAAACATTACCTCTTAAAATCAAAATATAATGAAGTTCTTAAACTTAAAGAAACGATACCGCAATATTACAGGGAAAAAAATTTATATATAGAAGCTGAAATTGTAGCCCTAATCAGCTTAGAAAGATTTGAAAACGCAATGCAACTTTGCTGGCGTCAAATAAATAAAAGTACGTGTATAAAAAGTGGCGTATATAGCTATCGTTTATATGAAGCTTTCAAATCTATGGGGCTAGCAGTTAAAGCTGAAACAGTAATGAAACACTTAATTTCAAATATGGAAAAGACCCCCTTAGATTCTTTGTCTAAACTAAATTTCTCTTCATGTATTATCGAGGAAAAAAAGCTATCTATTGAATCTCTATTAGTAAAAAAAACACTGAATCAATATGAAAATATAAAAGATGAATTTAATTACGGGATGACTCTTTGTAATTTGCAATCTAACCACCCAACTAATCAAAATAAAGAAAAAATACTTAAACTATATGAGAAAACGGATTATAAAATATTAAAAAATAGAATTGAAATTTTATTTAACATCAAAAACAAAAAAAAACCGACTTCGAACGTTTGGCTACCTAAAATATCAAACCATTTAAATGAGATTATTGTATAAACCTCGTAGTTATTACAGTTATCTATTTCTTTTTTTAAGCTCATACTAACTTCACCCCATTAAGGGGAAACAACAATTTAAAGGAGCATAAAATGAGCAATAAATTTGAAAATATAGAAAGTGAAGAAATCAAGCTAAATGAGTTAGGTGAAGTAGAGCTAAGTGAAGAACTTACAGATGCTGTTGCAGGCGGTTTCTCTCCAGAAGAAGAAGACGAAGAAGGTGATACAGGCTGTGGTAACACTATAAATGGCAGCTGTGCTGCTCAAAAAGAGCTGTAACTATCACGCAGACTACTTCTTCATAAAGGTAGTCTGCGCAAGCAAAACAATAGGGGGAAAAATGACAACTTCAATAGATCAGATTAAAGGTTTTTCTAAACAACAATTAGTAAACAGCCTCAGTAATGAAAAGTTTCAACTCATTATTTTTCCAACAGAGCAATGCAACTTTCGCTGTGTATATTGTTATGAGGATTTTAAAATAGGAAAAATGCCTCGTTGGTTAGTTGATGCAACTAAAGTTTTAATCAAAAACAAAATGCCTAAGTTAGAGTTTTTATCTTTAAGTTGGTTCGGCGGTGAGCCTTTATTAGCAAAAGAGATACTTTTTGAAATTGCTGAATATAGTCAGTCATTAGCTAAGGAAAACGGCTGTAAAGTCTATGGTGATTTAACAACTAACGGCTTTCTCCTTGATATAAAAACATTAACAAGACTTGTTGAGCTAAAGCAAAATAGCTTTCAAATATCCATAGACGGTGACAAGGAATCACACGACACAACTCGCTTAACTCGTAACGGGAAAGGTAGCTTTGACAAAATATGGGGACGCTTATTAGCTGCATCTGCAACAGATCTTGATTTTCATATAACCCTAAGGATTCATATTACCGACTTAAACCATGAAAGTGTTTTAAGCTTTTGTGAGCGTTATGATAAAGAACTTAAGGAAGATAGTCGATTCAGATTATTTTTTAAAGAAATTTCTAACTTAGGTGGTGACAATCAAGAAAAAATAAATGGCCTAATATCAAGAAAATCTGCAAAAGTATTAGCAAAAGAGCTCACAGAACGTTATTCAGGTAATAGCAAAAAAATAAATGAACTAGGTCATTACATCTGCTACGCAGGAAAGCCTAATTCATTAGGAATTAGAGCCAATGGTAATATCAATAAGTGTACCGTTGCTTTAGATGATGACAGAAACAATATTGGTAAAATTAATCCTGATGGCACACTAACATTGAACAATGAAAAATTTAGTACCTGGATAAAAGGCTTTACGACTCTTGATAGCTGGCAAATGGGTTGCCCGCTAAGCTATATGAATAACAATAGTGTTGTTGGTGACATTGCTATTAAAAAAGTTAGCTAGCTTATGTCTATTGTTAATATGTTCAGAAAAGAAGCCCTTAGAAATCAGTACAAGTCTAGTGATATAGGGAAGTCGCTTATAAAACAGCCTAAAATTATAAATAATTCTATTTCAGCTTTAATCGCAATTTTCGTATTTAGCTTTTTAGTTATTAATGTTCTAACTTTATCAACAAAAAGAAGTCTTGACGCCAAGGTCTCATCTGAACACTATACCCCGCTTATTTATAATGAAGTAGTGGTTATAAATAAGCACTTTGCGATAGATGGTGAGAGCGTTAAAAAAAATCAACAGCTACTTACTATCTCTAAGTTTGATAGTAATAGTAAGTTAGAAAAAGAGGTTATTCGCTCTCCTTCCGATGGTTTGTTTTTTCATTCTTTAATCGAAAAAAATATAATACAACCATTTGAACCTCTTGGTTACGTTTTAAGTACCACTTCAGAAAATGAGTTATCTTTTTGGATTTCTAGCAATAAAAATATGAGTATTAATGTAAAGGATAAAATTACCTTAATCGTCAATAATGATGAATTAAAAGGTATAGTCACTATGGTTATTGGTAGTAATAAAAATAATAAAGAACAAAAAATACATTTAAAATTAGAAACTAACAATTATTCAAAACTGTCACCTAACGCAGATATAAAAATACTACTCACTCAGCAATCAGAAAAAGCCCTTAACTTAATTAAATAGTGAAATTTAAATGCGTCTCACAGACTACATTGACTTTAAACCATCAAAACTACCTCTTTTCTTACAAAGTGAAGTAGCTGAATGTGGTATCACATGTATAGCTATGATTGCTTTTTATCATGGTTATAAAGTAAACATGCTTGCTATGCGACAACGTTACCCCGTTGGTACTCAAGGAATAACAGTTAAGCACATTTTAAAAATTGCAGATGATATTGGCCTATCTGGGCGAGTATTAAAATTAGAGCTTGGACAGCTATCTAAGCTAAGGGGACCTGCAATATTGCATTGGAACTTTAATCACTTTGTTACGCTTGCTTCAGTAAATAGAACTGGCATTGTTATCCATGATCCCGCAAAAGGAAAAGTTAAACTAGATTGGCAACAAGTCTCTGAAGCATTTACCGGTATTGCAATCGAGTTAACTCCAACACCTGCATTTACTGTAGCCGATGAACGAGTGAAGATGCCGCTCAGAGCATTCATTGGCAATATTGAAGGACTCGCATCCTCATTATTTAAGATATTTGTTGTAGCCTTGATTTTGCAATGCTTCCTCCTAATATCCCCCTACTATATTAGAATTGTAATTGATCATGGTATCCCTCTTTCAGATGGCGGGATATTAATATGGCTGTTAGTTGCTTTTATAGTCGTTACTTTACTAACAACTTTTAGCAATATTATTCGCTCAGCCGCCATTTTATATTTAGACAAAAATTTGGGCTTTCAAGTAAAAGCGAACATCCAGCGACACCTATTACATTTACCCCTTTCGTTTTTTGAATCTCGCCATGTTGGCGATATTAAATCTAGGTTTGAAGCATTTAATGAAGTCCAAAGAATGATAAGTCGTGGTTTTATTTCTGCCATTGTCGAAGGCTTGCTAGGCATAACAACTTTAATCATTATGTATACTTACTCACCAGCTCTTGCTTTAGTATCTTTATCATTCCTCTTATTCACATTATTGCTTAGGTTATATTTAACCAACAAAGAAAATAAGCATTTAGAGCAAGTTTTATCTAAACAAGCAAAAGAAAACAGTCATTTTTTAGAAACTATCAGAGCAATTATGCCCATAAAATGCTATGTAAAAGAAAGTACCCGACTTTCTTCATGGCTCAATTTATTTGCAGATACTACAAATGAAAATATTAAACGTGAAAAAGTCACGATTACTGCAGAAATTAGCCAAGATTTAGTAAGTAAAATAGAGTATCTAATTGTTATATTTATTGGCGCGACATTAATAATCAATAAAGAATTTACTATAGGGATGTTTATTGCTTTCCTAGCTTATAGACAACAATTTTCGAGCAGCACACAAACTCTGGTAGATCATATATTTAAGTTCAAGTTAGCCTCAACTTATTTACGGAGAATGTCTGATATAGTGATGCAAAACCAAGAGCAAGAAAATACCTCACTGACAATAACCAAAGAACAAGCAAAAGGCCACATTGAAGTACGCGACCTGCATTTTCGATATTCAACATCCTCTCCTTGGTTATTTAAAGGAATAAACTTTAAAATTGATGCCGGAGAATCGGTGGCTATCATAGGTCGCTCTGGGTTGGGTAAATCATCGCTCCTAAAATTAATGACTGGATTAATCAAAGCAGAGCGAGGTGATTACTTGTTAGATGGACACTCGATAAAAATGCTTGGCATGAGAAACTTTCGCTCAATGTGTGCAACGGTAATGCAGAATGATCAATTACTAAATGGTTCCTTAATTGAAAATATCTGCTTCTTTGAGCCAAAACCTGATCTAGATAAAATCACAGAAGCCATTAAAGGTGCTGCTATATGGCATGAGATTCAAAGCATGCCTATGGGTTTACACACTCAAGTTGGTGATTTAGGTAGCTCATTGTCAGGTGGTCAAAAACAAAGATTGCTTTTGGCAAGAGCGCTTTACAGTCAACCAATCATTTTATTTTTAGACGAAGCAACAAGCCACCTTGATGCTGCTACTGAATTGCAAGTAAATAAATATTTAAAATCAAAAAAAATAACTAGGGTCAGTGTTGCTCATAGGCAAGAGACAATACAAGCAGCAGATAGAATAATTGATCTCGAAGAATTAATTAAGAACCAAACGTTAGCCCAAGCTGTGTGATTAAATACCATGGTAAGAATAACAAAAGGAATAACTATGAAATTTACATCCAAACTAATCTATCAAGGGTTGATAGGTTTATCTGTCGTTATGCTTATCTCTGGCTGGCAATTAGGCTTTGCAGATAATGCCGAAGTTATATCAAAAGACTCTGTCACCATTGCGAAGGTTGAGCGCGGTGATTTTTCAATTAAGGTTGATGGCTATGGTTCATTGCAATCAATCAATAAACGACTTCTCACAGCCACAAGTAATGCGGTGGTTGACGAAATAAAACTAAAAGCGGGTGCTGTGGTTAACCATGACACAGTGATCCTCACTTTAAATAACCCCGAGCTAGAAAGTAAGCTCCGCTTGGCGTTAGCAAAGCTTAAAAATGCCAAAACCCAAAAACGGCAAACCGTATTACTGCAACAGCGTGAGTTGTTAAATAACGAGTCAACCGTGTCAGAGCTAAAAGCACAATCTGAAATAGCCATGCTGCAAGTTGAAGCAGAACGTACACTGGCTAAATCAGGTATTGTATCGGGGATCAGCGCGAAGAAAAATGAGCTCGAAGCCAAACAGCTATCAAAGCGTATTAACCTTGAAGAATCTAAGCTTGATAAATTAGCACAGATGCAAAAAGAGTCGCTTTCAATTCAAGATGACTTAATAGCCCAAGCGCAAGACGAGTTTGATGTCGCCAAATTAATGGTAGAGCAACTTTCAGTTAAAGCGGGAATGAATGGTGTTATTCAACGCTTGCCTTTAAGTTTAGGGCAAAGTGTCAGTGCTGGCTCTGAACTGGCACTAATAGGGAGCCTCTCCCCTCTAGTTGGTGAAATAAAAGTACCGCAAATTCAAGCTCATTTAATTCAAATAGGTATGACAGCCCAAATTAGCACGTTGAATGACCAGGTGCGCGGCCAAGTAGTGCGTGTAGACCCTGTGATCAGCGACGGTGCTGTACAAATTGATATTGAGCTCGAGGTTTCTGAATCAGACACCATGAAACCCATGCAACAAGTAGATGCGACTATTTTTGCCGATGTACAAAAAGAGGTGAATTATATAAAACAACCAACAGGTGCAAGCGAAGGCAGTTATGGCTCATTATTTAAACTCACAATGGATAACAAAGCCGTTAAAGTTGAAGTGCAATATGGCAAAGCATCTGGCCAGCTCATCCAAGTGTTGTCAGGGCTTGAGCCTGGTGAACAAGTCATTATTTCTACATTAGATATCCCCGCTGAAACAACAACAATAAAAATTGCTGGTTAAGGAAGAATAATATGAATACTGAAATTTTAAGAGTTAATAACCTAAGCAAGTCTTTTTCTAATGGCGAACAAGTCAGTCAAATTTTAAAAGGGATTAGCTTTACCGTGTACGACGGCGAGTTTATTTCTATTTCTGGGCCTTCTGGTTGCGGCAAGTCAACACTCCTTAACATTATGGGGCTGCTCGACACCCCTCAAAGTGGTGAATATTACATTGACGGTTTACTCGTCTCTGATATGGACTCAAACCAACGTGCGAAAGTACGCGGTAATCGCATTGGCTTTGTGTTTCAATCGTTTAACTTAATTGATGAAATGACCGTACTTGAAAATGTCGCTTTACCATTAAAATATCGGGGAGACTCGCTATCTTCACGTCACGCAAGAGCGTTAGATTGCCTAGAAAAAGTAGGTTTGGCTGATAAAGCTGATTTACATCCGAATCAAATTTCTGGTGGTCAACAACAACGCGTATCGATTGCACGCGCACTAGCTGGCGATTCTGGCATCATGCTGGTCGATGAGCCCACAGGTAACTTAGACTCAAAAAACGGCGATGCAATCATGGCGTTAATAAAAGATCTTAATCAGCAAGGCACCACCATTGTATTGGTTACCCATGATCCCCGTTATGCCGATATGGCTACGCGCAATATCCAGTTAAGAGACGGTACTGTAGTTGCCCAAAACGATGAACTCGTGCCAAGCACACCTGCACATGTAGAACAGGTTGCTCAGTCATGTTAAAAACTGCCTACAATACTTTTAAACGTGCCAAACAATACTATTTCACCACCGTTTTTACACTGGCACTTACACTGTCGATGGTGCTTAGTTCATTTAGCTTGGTTGATCTAGTGTTTTTCGCCCCACTACCTTATCAGCAGAGCGATAACTTATATTTGCTTGAAGGCACAATTAATTCTAAAGGTTATTCAGGGCCCGCTAGTAACTCAAAAATAATGAGCTACATACAGAGTGAAAATACCGTTTTTACTGATGTTGCTGCTTACCATCGATGGACTGACTACAAGCTACTAGATAAACCAACAAGACCTGCTGTGGACGTAATACTTGCCACACATAATTTATTTGATCTACTCGGCGTACAACCCAAACTTGGTCGGTTATTTAACAAAACAGAAGCACTCGGTACTCAGCAAATGTCGGTCGTATTAGGCTACCGCGCTTGGCAAACCCACTATAGTGGTGACCCGAATATTGTTGGTAAAAAAATACAACTCAATCAACGTCGCTTTACCGTTGTTGGTGTCGCCCCCGATGATCTTATATTACCCACTTATAGCAATATAAATGATGCAATATGGCTTCCTATTGATGCAGACGAAGCTTTTAACCCTAAAACATCTAACGGTTTCATGGGCGCGTATAAGAGTGTTGTTAGATTTAAGCCCACAGCCTCAGAGCAAGAGATCACGGAACAATTAGCTGACTTATCACTTAAAGGTGCACAGTTACATGCCGCTGATATTTTAAAAGATTTTACTGTCAATGCGCGTGTTATTGCATTTAATGATGCACTTAGGGGTGACAGCGGTAAAATTGTACTCATGCTGCTCTTAGGTGTGTGTTTATTAATGCTCATTGCACTTATCAACCTTTCTAGTATGCAGCTCGCTAAAGCCATTACGCGCATCAAACCCCTTGCAATCAGCTTTGCATTTGGGGCAAGCAAAAAACAACTAATTATTGAAACGTTAAAACACAATATTTTACTTATTAGTATTGCAGTGTTACTTGCTTTAACACTTACTCAAATCGGCTTTATCGTTATTCAAAACCTAGCAGCTGACGCCATTCAACGTTTAGACACGCTTTCTCTTAGCTTTAATACTTTGTTATTTTCAGCTTTTCTAATTATTAGTATTGCCTCACTCTATTCATTTATAGAACTTAGTGTAGTGAAAGAGCAAAACTTAATGAGCAGCCTACAAAGCAGCGGTAAAGGCACGGGCAAGCAAATGAGTTCAGCCACCAGCCATTTACTTGTTGGTCTGCAAATTTTGTTTTCGTTTTTAGTATTAACCACTGCTAGCCACGTAGTTTTAGTAACACTTTCGGAAGCACTCAGAGATAACGGACTGGATACAGAAGGTAAATATTCATTAACAATAAACTATAGTAATGTCGATAAATCCGGCGAACGTATTAATTTACACAAAGCAATTAACCATAGGTTGCTGGCGCTTAATAATGTGAGCAGCTTAGCTGTGTCATCCGAAATGAGGCTGCCAAAAACGGTTAATGTCAATCAAATATATAACGAAGCTGGACAGTATATTGCCCAAGCACGTAATAGCTTAGTAACTGCCAATTACTTTACTGAACTTAACTTAACGATAACGGGTAATGGCTTTGCCAAAGGGGATGAACAATTAGAAAACCCACCGATCATTATCAATCAACGCCTTGCAGATTTACTTAATAAAAACAGTAATGAAGTACTAAACAGTAAAGTGAGTTTTGATAATAAAAGATATTACTCAATCATAGGTATTGTCAGCAACACCTATGTACCGGGCAGCCCTGAAAGTGAAGACTTTGAAGTTTTTACACCTAAAGATTACCCTGGTTGGCAACAATTTACATATTTGATCACTGTTGCAGATGAAAATAATGCAATTGCCCATATTCAACAAGCAGTATTAGAAGTAGATCAACGATTAGACATTAATAACATAGCCTCTTTAACAAGTATGTTTGATGAAAAAAGGCAACGTCACTTAAATGCAGCATGGCTGGCTATTGTGTTGGCATCAACATCGCTGCTGATGGTGTGTATTGGCATAAACGGTATTGTTAGCTATTTAGTTAAAGTGCGCAGATATAGCTTAGGCGTAAAACTTTCTATGGGGGCTGACAATTATAGGTTACTAAAAGAAAGCTTATTAGAACTCATGCAACCCATAATAATGAGCTTAGTGTTAGCCTTTTCGTTGGCATTTTTAATTATAGGCTATTGTATGTCATTACCTGGGGTTGACTTGCCTATAGACTGGTGGTTAACAACGGTCATTTGGCTGGGTTTATTAGCGATATCAGTACTTGCCAGCTTTTTTCCGATCAACCAAACGTTACGACAAGATCCAATAAAGGCATTACGAAATGAGTAAACTTTATCTTATTATAGCGTTATGCTTCATTGCCTCATCATCCGTTGAAGCTATTGAAATAGATAATAGTAAGTGGGCTAATCTCATAGAGTCTACAGGGCAAGAAACTATTTCATTATCACCAAATGGGGAGCTGGTTTTATTTTTACACCAAATTGAATACCCATCTATTGAATATTTATCTCAACAGCGCGTCGCATTAGCTGGTCTGGATTTTTATACTGATTTATCGAGCAGAGTTGATACTGAACAATATAGCCGCGCAACTTTATTTAATCTTGCAACAAACGCTAGAGAAGAAATTAAGATTCTAGAAGGAGTGATTGTCGATTTTAATTGGTCTCCTGATGCTAAAAAAGTCGCATTTTTAATTCAGCAGGGTGCCAATACAAACCTATGGTTGTACGATATAAATAACAATGTATCTAACAAACTAACAGATCTCAATTTATCCACAAGTCTTGGCGGAAGACATCTGCGATGGCTACCTGATGGCCAAAGTATTGTCGTCAAGCAGCGAAATTTGCCAATAAAGACATCTGAATATATACGTAAAAAACCCAATTTGTTGTCATCTGAGCTGCAAAAAGATCAAGGGCGGACCCATCAAAGCTTATTAATAAATGACGAGATGAAGAATCAGTTTACATCTATCAATCAAACCAAATTAGTGAAGATAGACCTCAATGGTAAAGTTTCTACATTAACTAAAAGTGGCTTATTTAATGATTTTTCCGTCTCTCCTGATGGTAAGTATTTACTGTATTCGATGCCACCGAGTGAGCTGTCATCTTATTTACCTTATAAAAAATGGGGGAGCGCTTATAATATCGTTAATATAGAAGAGCCAACTACCACATACAGCTTACCCAATTTAAACGATAAAATTAATCTACCTAAATCTAAAGATAGCGTACCTATTGGCGCTAGGTTAGTTAAATGGCTACCATCAGAAGACTCAACTGTGACTTGGGTCGAAGCGAGTGATAGAGGTGACATGTCTTTAGCTCAAACTTACCATGATCACATCTACAAACTGGTAAGTCCATTTGACGAGAATAAAAAACTGGTGCATCAAGTAAAATGGAGAATTCACGATGTATTATGGGGCGTTTCAGGAATAGGTGTACTTCAAGAATGGCGCTATGATAGCAAACAGGCAAGAACTACCTTAATCAACGCCGAAACTTCTGTGAATTATTTAATCCATGAAAGAGATTATCGTGATAAGTTCAACGACTTTGGTGATCCACAGACTCTCCGTACGCCTGAAGGATATGAAGTTTTAGTTGAACAAGATAATTATTTATTTTTCTTTTCCTCAGGACAAAGTAAAGAAGGTATAAAGCCAATAGCTCAATCCTTTAATACATCGAATCACGTTGTTGAAACTATATTTTTAAGCAATGCTGACAATATAGAAATGCCCCTAAGAATCGCTAATGACACCTTAATAATAGAAAAGCAAAATAATACAAGCGCACCTCAATACTACGCATTAACGAGTAAAGGTTTCAAAAAACAGATTTCACTTTTATCAAGCGAAAATAAAAATAGTTTTGTTAACCAGCCACTTACTATCAATTACAACAGAAGCGATGGATTAAATCTGGTTGGAACGCTGCATTTACCTAACAATTATAAAAGGAATAAATCAGATAAAATCCCTGCTATTTTATGGATTTACCCCGATGAATTTAAAAACAAAAAACTGAGCCAGCAAAATACAGTACGCACGAATTTATTTAGAGAGTTTGATCCGCTAAGTCCCTTGGTATTTCTTCATGACGGTTTTGCCGTTTTCGAATCTCCCTCAATGCCAATCACTTCATTTAATGGGGGAGAGCCTAACGATGACTTCATTAATCAGATTCGTTTAAATGCCGAAGCTGCAGTCAATGCTTTAGAAGATACTGGCTCTATTGATATTCAAAGATTAGTTGTTATGGGGCATTCTTATGGAGCCTTTACTGTGGCTAACTTACTCGCGCATACAGATCTATTCAAAGCTGGTATTGCTCGAAGTGGTGCTTACAATAGGACTCTTACCCCTTTTGGATTTCAGGGTGAAAAACGTAATCTATGGCAAGCAAAGGAAACATATATTAATATATCCCCTCTAATTTATGCGGACAAAATAAATGAGCCTTTATTGTTAGTTCATGGTGAAAGCGATCAAAACTCGGGCACTTACCCAATGCAATCAATGAGAATGTATCAGGCACTAATTGCTAATAAAAAGACGACTCAGCTAATTATGCTTCCGTATGAAGGACATACATATCAAGCTAAAGAAAACCTATCTTACTTGCTCGTTCACCAGTCTGAATGGGTAAAGAAATGGCTAAACACTTCTGAATAATATGCTAAAACTATTTAATCCACGCCAAAAAGAGCTGCTTGAGCAACGCAAAACCGCCCATGAGACTTGCCGCTTGTTTAACAAAAGCCCCAGCAAAGGTAATTTAAAACGCATTAAGAGTTTATTTACTCAATGTGGTGAAGGCGTGATTATTGAGGCAGGCTTCCACTGTGACTATGGCTCGCAATTTGAAATTGGTGATCGTACTTTTATAAACATTAATTGTACGGTGTTAGATGCCCCCATTAGTGAGGGGGCAATTACGATTGGCAGTGATTGTTTAATTGGCCCGAACGTTCAACTATTGGCCGTATCTCATGCAGTCAATCCTGCCGAGCGACTCAATAAAAAGAACTTTGCAGCACCGATTACTATTGGCAATAACGTTTGGATTGGCGCGGGGGTTATTATTTTAGCAGCTATTACCATTGGCGATAATGCTGTTATTGGCGCAGGGTCGATAGTAACAAAAAATGTGGCAGCGAATACAGTTGTTGCAGGAAACCCCGCTGTTAAGATTAAAGATATTTAAGAGGCCTAAACAAGAAAAAGGTCTATCGGTGTTCTGATAGACCTTAAGTAGGGTTATTTACTCGTTATTACTCATATCTTAGTGTTAACGATGGCCGTGTGCTGGCGGCTTTAAAGGCGAGGCTTGCAACCGTGAGCCAAGTAATTGCAGCAACACTTAGAGCTGCAACCAGATAAACCCACAGCGCTTGATCAACACGCTCATTAAAGTTGGCTAACCAATCGCCCACCAGCCAATAAGTTAGAGGAAAAGCGATTGCGATACTTGCGGCAACTAAAATCAAAAACTCTTTTGCTATTAAGTTCATAATGCTGATGCGTGATGCGCCAAGGACTTTGCGTACCGCGACTTCTTTTTGGCGACGTAGTACCGAGAATGATGCTAAGCCAAAGGTGCCCACGCACGCTAAAAATACGGCTAAACCAGAAAATAAAGTGACAAACTCGGTCGCTCGTTCATCATTACGATAAAGCGCACGGTAGTTTTCGCTCAGCATATCTATTTGTGGGTCGTGAATTGCGAGGTTCTCTTCTAAAATACTTGCAAGCTGCGCTTTAATAGGCTGTATTTTAGCAGCGTCCATGTCTACGATAACGCGGCCGTCCCAACTATTTGTGTAGCCACAAATTAAGATGGTAGAGGGCTGCGCGTCTTTAACACTGCCTACTTTAATATTTTTAACCACACCGACAACTGTTAAGATTAAATCTTTGCCATTGCCCGGACTTGTGCGCCATGTACTGCCAATTGCATCACTTGGTGTTGCATAACCGACTTGTTTTACTAGCGACTCAGTCAATATGGCTGAAGCCGTTGCTTTAGTATCACTGACTTCACTAAACCAATCAGCAGCCATTTTTTCACTGAAATCTCGCCCAGCGACCAATGTTAGGCCCAATGTTTGGGCTATGTCGTTACCTGCGCCAATAATGGGTAAACTTTGTTTGGTAAATTGACCATTATCGGCCGTAAATGTAAGAGACGATTTATATGAGCCTGTTACATCAACATCCATAACGCTGACTTTGTTTACGCCATCAATCCCGTTAATACGATTTAGTAATGCTGTATTATTGTTGTGTAATATATCTTCAGCTGATATATCACTGATAACCAATTTACTTTCTTTGGTATAGCCCACTGGTAGAGACTGTAAATAAGCAAGCTGTTGTTGCAGCAATAAAGCGCCAATAATTAAACCGACAGATAATGCCGATTGTACAACTAATAAACCTTTTCTAACCGCAATGGCTGTGCGACCACGTTGCATGTCACCACTGAGCACTCTTTTTGCACTAAATGCTGACATAAACATGGCAGGATAGATCCCCGCAAGCAAACCAACTGATATTACAACAACAGCAATAGCGACGCCCAATAAAGAGTTATAATTAAGCGATAACTGCCTATCGACTAATTGATTAAAAGCAGGTGTTAGCAATTCAACCAACATACAGGCAATTAATGCTGCAATAATGGTAATAAGTAATGACTCGGTTAAAAACTGGCTTATAATTTGTAATTTACTCGCGCCAAGTGCTTTACGTACACCCACTTCCTTGGCACGTTTTGCCGATTGAGCAATACTCATATTAATAAAATTAAACGCAGCTAAAAGTACCAATAAAATACTCAAACCAATACAAATCCGCAGCGTTGAAAGCGAGCCATTCTTTTTCATTTCATAGTTAGAGTTGGAAGTTAAATGAATAGACGTTAGCGGATGTAATGTCATTTTTGCTAAATTTGGGTTTTCGTAAGCAATTTTCATGTAGCGTTGCTCAATAGTCTCTGCCAACTTTTCAACATCAGTACCTGGTTTTACTCGAATATAAGAGGCACTATTCATGTTTTGATATTGAGTATTGGCTGGTAACTCTTTAATTAACCCTTGAAAAAAGAAGTGCGTATTTTCAGGTAAATCAGCAAATACCGCCCCAATCTGCCAACGTTTACTCCCTTGTATTAAGGTTTCACCAATAATGTCCGTGCGGCCAAAAATACGTATAGCGTACTGCTCACTCAATGCGAGCATATTTGGTGTAGTAAGCACTTTGGCTAAGTCGCCTGCAACTAAGTCAATATTCACAAAATCAGCTATATTGGTGCTTGCCGACGCAATACTTTCTAACTTATAACCCACATCATCACGCACAAATTCAGCACCAGGCGGACTAGGCTCTAGTGATAGTATGTCTTCTATTTCAGCCATGTCTTTAAAGGTATTCATAAGATCTTTGTTGGTCATCGGCCCGCCAACCCCTAAAGATGTAAAATACTGATTAACACGATAAACACGCTCCGCATTGGGTTGCTGCTTATCATAAGACGCTTCGTAAAAGGCAAACATAGCCACTAAAATAGCCGCCGCTAAACCAATACTTAAACCAAGTACATTGAGCAAAAAGTGTTGTTTTTGCTGCTTAAATGAGCGCATTGCGGTCATGATATAATTTTTAAACATTATCAAATTCCTTCTTACCCCAAGGGGTTAGAACAAAAACAGTTGGCAAGCCACAAAATCACTTACCATATCACTGAGGTACACATAAGACAGATCATGTTTGAGTGCAAAAGCACTTAATGTAATAAATAAGATTGCTGCACTAGATCTTATCAATTGCACAGCAACATGCTGCAATAAGTAACGATAGTAAACGAGCATTACGCAACAACAGCATCCGCAACACTTGATGATTGTTGCTGTAAATTCGCTTTATCAACCATCACTTGGCCATCAAGTAAGCGCACTAAGCGATCAGCGTAATTACCTTCTTTCTCTGAGTGGGTAACCATAATAACCGTGGTACCTTCTTTATTTAATTCACGCAACATCGCCATGACTTCATCACCATTTTTAGAGTCGAGGTTACCTGTTGGCTCATCGGCTAATATAAGCTTTGGATTGATGACTAATGCACGCGCAACGGCTACCCGCTGCTGCTGACCACCTGACAGTTGCTGTGGTAAATGCTCGCCTCGGTGATCAATACCTACGCGTTTTAAAATGGCTTCAACGCGATCTTTGCGCTCGCTTTTGCTTATTTTTTGATACTGTAATGGCAGCTCTACGTTCTCAAATACGGTAAGCTCATCAATTAAGTTAAAACTTTGAAATACAAAGCCAATTGATGCTTTACGAAGCTCTGACAATTGCTTTTCGCTATAGCCTGCAATGTCGGTTCCAGCAAAATCAAAGCTACCTGCACTTGGTGAATCCAACATACCTAAAATAGACAGCAAAGTTGATTTACCACAGCCAGAAGGCCCCATTATCGCTAAAAAATCACCTTCGGTTACGGTTAAGTTAATATTACTTAGCGCTGTAGTTTCAACATCTTGAGTACGAAATACGCGGCTTAAATTAGTTAGTTTGATCATTGTTATTTTCCTTAAAATTGTAGTTGCTGTGCTTTATCAAAGTTACTGTAGCTTGAGGTAATCACTTGATCCCCAGCATTGAGCCCTTCAAGCACTTCAAAATAGTTTTGATTCTTTTTGCCTAAGCGAATATCACGACGCACTGCTTTATCACCGCCTTGCTCAATAACATAAACCCAGTTACCGCCCGAGTTGGTAAAGAAAGCGCCACGTTTAAGCAGTAAGGCATTGTTTTTATCGCCTCCCAGCATTAACTCAATATCAATACTTTGGCCGCGCTTAATGCTTTTGGTGTTACTGGGTAAATCCACTTCAATTTGAAATTGCGACTGCTGTACGCGGCTATCAATTTTGCTCACCTTGGCGTTCACTGTGCCGCTTTCAAGTTCAATCATCACGGTCATGTCACGCTGTACTTGGTTTAAATAAAACTCATCAAGGCGTACCACTAATTTATATTCATTTGGAATATCAATTTGGCCTAATCGCGCGCCACTGTTTTTAGATTCACCAATTTCCACATCAAGCTCGCTTAGGTAGCCTGAAACAGGCGCTTTGATTAATAAATTGTCGAGATTTCGACGCGCAAACTGCAGGTTTTTTTCAAGCATTTTAGCGCTGTCTGATAACTGTGCGACTTGCACCTCACGGATTGAGTTTTCTTGCTTTTGACGCTCAAGCGTGAGCTCTTTACGAGCGTGGTAATAATTTAAATCTTCTTCTAACTCTGCAAGTTGCTCCTGCGCTAATACGCCACTTTTAACCAAAGGTTTAGTTTGCTGTAAACGACGGGTGAGGTGCGTAATTTTTAGCTCTATTTCTAATAAGTCACGGCGTAAATTTAACCGGCTGGTTTCCATAGTCATTTGCGTATTGCGTAAAAAATTTAGCTGCTCAGTTACTTGGGCTTCGCGACTCATTACATCTAGTTGTAAGTTGGTATTGCTCAAACGCACTAGTGGTTGGCCTTTCTCAACATATTCGCCTTGCTCCACTAAACGCTCCTCAACTTGCCCACCGGCGATGGTATCAAGGTAAATACTGGTTTTTGGTACCACTTGACCGCGTAAACTTAAGGCATCTTTAAATGCACCTTGTTTCACCGTGCTAACGGTTAAACTACTGCGTTCAATATTCTGGCTACGCCCTGTATTACCTGTTTGTGTAAACCCATACGCAGCGGCAGCAACACCCAATGCCAATGCTGCAAAGGTGAATTTCTTTAAATACTTTTGCGTAAATGAGCGTTCTATTCTCTTATCCATGTTGGCCACCTTGATACAGGTTTAATAAACTAATTACCGATAGTTATTACAAACGCTGTGCCAACTTTATTTAATATTAAAATTCAATGCCTTATAATTAAATGAAATTATTATTATGTTTGTAGTGTCCGTTAATAGAACACTTTTTTATTTTATAAACGTCCATTTATGGACACTGTTCCTTTTTTGTTTTAGGCTAAATAAAACTCTATAAAAATAAAAATCATGAAACACACAGGCTCGCTTTTAATTGTTGATGACAACCCCGATATTCTAATCGCCGCACGGTTATTGCTAAAGCAGCATTATCAAAGCGTTAAAACCACTGACAACCCATTTGATATTGCTGACATCATTAACGAGCAACGCAAAGCTGATCAGCCAATTGATGTGATCTTACTCGACATGAACTTTACCCAAGACTCCATCAGCGGCAAAGAAGGTTTTTATTGGTTAAAAAAAATCATCGAGCAAGACGCTAATATCGTTGTTTTGTTAATGACCGCCTACGGCGACATTCAACTCGCGGTGGATGCTATTAAAGCAGGCGCATCTGATTTTATTGCTAAACCTTGGCAAAACGAGCAACTACTTGGGGCTGTGGCGGCGGCTTTTTCACATGCCAAAGACAAACAGCAAGTGGGTAAGCTTACCCGTCAAAAGGACGGCCTTAATCAAGTACTCAATAATCAGCCATTTGAGTTTTTAGGTCAAAGCGCCGCTATGCAGCAGGTATTCACCACCATTGAAAAAGCCGCACAAACTGATGCCAATATACTGATCACCGGCGAAAGCGGCACAGGTAAAGAACTCACCGCGCATGCCATTCATCAAGCAAGTATGCGCCATAATCAAACCTTTATGAGTTTAGACATGGGTGCTGTGGCACAGAACCTATTTGAAAGTGAGCTATTCGGCCATAAAAAAGGCGCATTTACCGATGCCAAAAGCGATCGAATTGGTAAATTTGAGCTCGCCCAAGGCGGAAGTTTATTTTTAGATGAACTAGGCAATTTGCCCCTTGAGCATCAAGCTAAACTGCTTGCCGCATTACAAAACCGCAAAATTACACCTGTTGGCGGCAGCAAAGCGATTGATATTGATATCCGCCTAATTTGTGCCACTAATGATAACCTTGATCAAGCTGTCGCCGAGGGGCGTTTTCGCCAAGATTTGTTATACCGAATAAACACCGTTGAAATTCGCTTACCTGCTTTACGTGAACGCAGTGATGACATCCCAATGCTAGCAGATTATTACCTCAATCATTTCGCACAAAAGTACAAGCGCAACTTAACCATAAAAACACATGATATGAGCTTACTTTGTCAATATGCATGGCCAGGCAATGTCCGCGAGCTTGCTCATGCTATTGAGCGGGCTGTTATTTTAAGTGATGGCGATAATCTTGATGTTAGCTCAGTGATTGGTAGTGCTGGTGCTACTAATCATACAACCACCAATGACAACGAGGCATACGACACCTTTGATCTTGAGATACTCGAGCAGCGCACTGTGCGTGCAGCGCTAACACATTACCAAGGTAATGTTAGCCATGCGGCCAAAGCCTTAGGGTTAACGCGTGGTGCTATGTATCGCCGTCTTGAAAAGTATGGGCTATAACAATGCGCCCTCATTTATTATTAACTATTAATATTGTGGCACTTATTAGCGCCAGCGCACTCGTTAGTTATCTATTACAAAATAATGGGCTTTCAGCAACTTCGCTGTTAATTATATTAGTCACTGCGGCCTTGATAACGCATATTTTTACGCTCTTTAAGCGCCAACAAAAACAAGCTGAAATGGTGATACGTGCTTTAGCGAATGGCGACAGCACCTTAGGGCTTGGTCAACAACACCCAATGCTTAAACAATTTGAGCAAGTAAAAACACAAATGCAAACCGCGCGCTTTAATGCCGAGCAACAAGCGCAGTTTTTACAAGCTTTGCTCATCCATGTTGATTTAGCCGTATTGGTATGTGATGACAATGGAAAGGTGATCGAATCAAACCCTGCAGTTAGCAAATTACTGGGTAAAAGCTTCCAGCATCTACGAGAATTAGGCGCTGTTGGTGAACTAATTTTGAACGCCAAGAACAATATGCGCAGCACCACCTATTGGCAAAATGGCGAGCAGCACGACACGCTTTCTATCCAACTCAGTATCGCCGAAATACAAGGCAAAGTGCGTCGCGTAGTAAGCCTACAATCAATTCATGACCAACTACAACTCAAAGAACAACAAGCGTATAAACGCCTAACTAAAGTACTTACGCACGAAATTGCCAACTCTATTACCCCGCTTTCATCGTTAGCTGATACGTGCAGCAATTTACTGCCACAAGAACTGTGTTTTATTGATATTGAAGATAAACAAGACTTACAGCTTGCACTAAGCACCTTAGCATCAAGAACGGCACATTTAGGCGACTTTATTGCTCGTTTTCGCCAAGTTAGCAGCTTACCTAAACCTAATTTAGCGCCTGAAAATTTAGCCGATATGCTAGCGCGTATTGTCACCTTGCATCAACAACAGTCGCGTGAGCTGCAAATCAATATAGAACTTACAATTAAAAGCCAGCAATTAGTGATGCTAGACAGTAGTCAAATAGAGCAAGTATTAGTAAATCTTATAAAGAACGCATTTGAAGTGCTAAGCAGCAACAAAAAATATAACGCGCAAAGCCCCGCTCAGCCAAACATCAAGCTCAGCTTGGCACAAAACGCCAGCCAACAACTCTATGTTGAAGTGAGCGATAATGGCCCAGGCATCAGCGAACATGTGGTGGATATGATCTTCGTACCATTTTTTACCACTAAACAACAAGGATCAGGTATTGGCTTGAGCCTATCAAGGCAAATTATGCTCAACCACGGCGGTGATTTAATTTATGTACCAAAACCACAAGGCGCATGCTTTAGATGTGTGTTTGGTTAAATTAACTTAAAGATCAGTGGGCTTACCAATATAAGCCCGTAGCAAAAGCCCGCTTTAACTTGCCATGCTTTATATTTACCTGTGACTTTAATCCCTATAAATGGGCTTAATAGATCGATACGACGCGCACCAATAAACACCAACCAACAAATAATGAAAGTGAGGCTGAGTATAAATAATGGCTCCACCAAACCACCTAATTGCAGTTCAGACAAATAAAAGGCTAAGCCAATAATCACACTTTGATGTAATAAATAAAAAGGGAATACTGCACAGTTTAGTAAAGCCAGTTTAGGGTGATCGTGATTCAAAAAACGTTGTGCAAGTGCCAACATAAATAATACACCGACTAATCGTTGCGCGGTATACAGCATATCCATGCTGGTAATTTGCCATTGGCTGGCGGCAGGATTTTGCCAAATCATGTGATAACCCAGCACGACAACTAAATAACCTAAAATGAATACCACTAATAACGCCTGCCAGTGACGTAGCAGTTGGCTGTAAAATGCAGGCTGCCAAGCAAGCAAGTAACCGTAAAGTAAAAACAACGCGCCCATGGGGTATCGGAATGTATCACTCGGCCAGCTTAGCTTTAAAATACACAGCGGCAATAGCAATACAATAAAAATAGTAAATAACGAGCGCCCACATAAACGCGTGATTATTGTATGCACAGTAGCGTGATGAAGCAGCGGCATCGCTAGCACTAGCAATAAAGTAAATTGCCATAACGAACGCAAGTACCAAAGATGGTTTACATCGACATGAGGCCAAATCCCTGCTTGATAGTGATTAAATAAAGGGTTAGTTAAATTAAAGAACTGCTGGTAGAACTGCCAAAAGCTCATAGCTAAACCAACCTCTTGGCTCATTTGCGCATAAAGCTGAATAGGCACTATAAACCAAATGCCAAACAATAAAGGCAGTAATATTTTTACACTGCGCGTAGTTAAAAACATGCCTAAACTAAAGCGCGCAATAATAAAGCGCAGCGCTACTCCTGAAATAAACCAGATTAGTCCCATGCGCCACGGTGACAGTAACAACATGACATTTTCAACACTGCTAGACAAATACTGGCTTTTAAAATGAAATCCCCAGTTTTGGCTGTATAACATGCCGGTGTGATAAAAAATTAATAAACCAAACGCAATCACCCGTAGCCAATCTAAATCATAGCGGCGCGGTGGTAATTCAACGGCTTGATTAAACACATTTAGCCATGGCTGTAATAGCGTACGTGTTGTGTTTTTAATTACTATTTTAAGTTTCATGGTAGATTTAGCTTACGACTAATTAATAACAAATATGAACAACTATCTGCGTTAAGCAATCAGAAAAGGCTGATAAAACAGTCAGTAGGGATAAACGGTGGATATCAGGGATGATAAGTTTGGTGATCTATCACTATCTTGCTAGTCTAATGATGGTCTTTTAAAGAGTAACAATAATAATGATCTCCTTAACGCATTTTCAGCGCTACCAGAGATGGTATGCGGCATTATTTTTATCTAGTTATATTTTTATAAACAACACCATTAATGCCAGCTCAAACATTATGGAAGCCCAGCGCGATGGCGTACTCCCATTTATGATCTGGGAGCCGTTTGTATGGGAATATTCCAGCGCTATTGGCACCTTGTTGTTGTTTCCCGCTTTAGTTTGGCTATTAAAAACCCAGCCTTTTAATTGGCAAAAAATCCCCCGCTCATTACTGCTATATCTGCTGGCAAGCATTGCTTTTTCGTTATTGCATATTGGCATTATGGTCACCATTCGCAAGCTCATTTACACCGTACAAGGCATGTATTATGACTTTGGTTTGGTCTGGTTTGAATTACTTTATGAATACCGCAAAGACTTGTGGGGGTTCTTATTTTTAATTGCTGTTATTAAAACCTATCAATATGTAGTGAGCCAATTAAGTGGTGAAGCAGCACCGATCAGACAAGGCGAAGATACGCCTGAAAATTTAAATTTCGATAGACTACTGGTAAAAAAACTGGGAAAAGAATTTATTGTCCGCGTAGCACAAATAGACTGGCTTGAATCTAGCGGTAATTATGTAAATCTACATATTGATGCAAGAATTTACCCGTTACGTGCAACTATGAGCCAACTTATAACTCAGTTAGAACCGCAAGGGTTTTGCCGTATTCATCGCTCCCATGGCGTTCGGTTAGATGCGATTGAATCAATCACGCCACTACCGAGCGGAGACAGTGAAGTAAAACTTACAACCGGCAAAGTACTTAACTTATCGCGTCGCTATAAAGAGCAATTTAAGGGACAGTTAAATTCAACTACAAGTCATTCTTAACTCACGCTATGTTAAGCTAGCCTGATTTAGGTTAACCGCATTTATATTTTCGGAGTAGTTTAGTACGTGCCTTTAAATCGATTTATCCGCATTCTGCTATTAATTGTTATTTTATCTGGTTGTGAAACCACACCTGAGCAACCACCTTCACAGCCAGCAATTAAGGCAGAACCGACTACATCTATTGTTAGAAAACCAAGCGAACCTAAAGAACAAATAGTCCCATTAAGTGCTAAAGAACTTGATGATGTGTGGCAACGGATCCGCACACAACTTACATTTGCCAATTCTAGCCACCCTGATGTACAACAACGCATTGCATGGTATTTATCTCACCCAAACTATATGGATGAAATTAGTCGCCGTGCTGAGCCTTACCTTTATTATATAGTCACAGAGGTTGAAAAGCGGAACTTACCCATAGAATTAGCGCTAATGCCGCTGATTGAAAGCGACTTTGATGCCAGTGCCTATTCGCACAAGCATGCATCTGGGCTTTGGCAATTAACGCCTGCCATTGCTAAGTACTTTAAGGTAAAAATTAGCCCTTGGTACGATGGCCGCCAAGATGTGATCGACAGTACCCGCGCTGCTCTGGATTTTATGGAGTACTTATACAAACGCTTTGATGGTGATTGGTATCACGCTATAGCAGCCTATAACTTAGGTGAAGGCCGTGTACTTAGAGCGATCAGCAACAATAAAAAGCAAAGTAAACCAACTGACTTTTTCAGTTTAAAACTCCCTCAGCAAACCAGTCAGTATGTACCTAAACTACTTGCTGCGGCACAATTATTAAAAAGCCAAAAAATGGCGTTCCCTGCAATAGCAAATAAAGATGCAATTGCCAAAATAGCCATTTCTGGCTCAGTTATTTTAGATAATAAAGTCCAATGGCAACAGTTAGAGCCCTTAAACTACGGGGTCATTCGCTTTCCGGCGATTATTGATGCACCGCATCTCGTCGTTCCTGCTAGTGAGCAAAAGCAATTTGAGACTATGATTGCTGATCAAGATTCTAACGACTACAGCCAATGGCAACATTATACAGTTAAGCGTGGCGATAGTTTGAGCGTGATCGCTAAGCGCTACAAAGTAACTTTAAGCCAACTAAAAGCATTTAATAATTTGAAAAATAGTACCATACGTATTGGTCAAAAATTAGTGCTACCGCAGTTAGCCGATACGCAAATAGAGCATAAGGTTAAATCTGGCGAAAGCTTGTGGAAAATAGCCAACCATTACAAAGTCAGCATCACTAAGCTAAAACAATGGAACAGCCTTTCAAGCGATCGCTTAAAAGTAGGCGATAAGCTAACCGTATTTTTATCAGCAAGTTAATAACATGAACGCTGTATAATAAGCCTATCTTCAGCGGCTATATGCAATGCTAACTGTGTTAGGCCTGAATAATTAAAGGGCTGCAATCATGCAGCCCTTTGCAAACAGAGATTAATCATCAACTTGTGATTTAGTGTGGTACCAATTTACTGTGCGGGTCAGCATCATAATCAAACTCAGTACTGCAAACACCAGTAAACTGCCCATCAACAATGCGTAATCTTCTGCGCTTAATAGTCCGTAAAGTAAGCTGTATAAAAACAGAATAGCAATCAGAAACAACCCACCATGCTTAGTATTTTTCAACATTCCGGCCACATAAATACTCAATAATAATGAAGAAGCTAATGCTGATAGTAAGTAAGCAAGGTTAAATCCTAGGTGCTCACCAAGTGATATCAACAATAAATAAAAAACGGCCAATGCTAAACCGACAAAGCCATATTGCACCGGATGAACAGGTTCGCTGCGAAGCACTTCGAGTAAAAAGAAGCTGGCAAATACCAATATCAGCACTAAAATTGCGTAGTTACTGGCACGATAGCTTTTTAAATAATGATCAACACCATCAACAAGATTAACTCCCATGCTACGTTGCTTAAATTGCTCGCACTGATTTTGAAAAACGCAATGTTGAAACAGCTCTTTTAAGTTGGTAGCAAAGTAATTTGTTTGCCAGTTGGCAGTAAAGCCTTGCTCTGAAATACTTGAGTCGATAGGTAAGTAATCGCCAACGAAACTTGGATGTGGCCAATCGGCTTGCATGCTAAGAATGGTTTCTTTGCCGATAGGAGCAATAGCTAGTTTACGCATTCCTTGTAGATTTAAATCAATTTGATAATCCAACGTCTGTTGCTCAAGTAAAGCACTAAAATCGAGCTCAATATTAACGCCTTCGGGTAATTGCGCCAGCTTAGTGCCAGGCTGCAACGCATATTCTTGGTTATTTATGCGCATTGTACTGCCCTGACCAATACCGCGAATATCTTTAATCGCCATCACCATATGCACCTGTTTTATCTTTTTACCGGCTAATTCATTTAAAGCCTCGGTATTAAATTGGCCTGCAAAGTGATTCTCGGAGCGATATAGTAACGCCTTATAAATACCTCGGTATTTTTCAAAAGAAGATAATTCACTGTTTATTGTTAATGTTTCAGGTAGCAATAACAGCGTTTTTAACTGTTCAGTGGTGTTGCCTTCCACGGTGTGAGTTTCTATAAATTGCACTTGAATAAACGGCCCAATGACTTGTTGCTCACCGCTGCTGCTTTTAGCAATATCAGCTTGCACTTGTTGCTGATGTTCTGCACGTTCATCAATTAGGTTTTGGATCATAAAGATAGGCACTAATAACAGTACAATTAGGCCTATGATGATCACCAACTTCGTTTCAATTTTTTGTTTCATTATTATCTTTACTCCCTATTTAATATAGGAACTAGAGTAATCGACAAAAGTGGATTTTAAATGGTGCTTATATGGAGTCTTTATGGAGTTGGTAAAAACAGCTTAACGGATACGCCCTGCGGGGTATTATGGATGTCTAATTTTCCTTTATGCAACTTAACCACTTGTTCTACAAAGTTAAGCCCAAGGCCGGTACTTTTTTGTCCATTACTTCTGGCAAGCGAATAAAAACGTTCGGTTACTCTCTTTAACGCATAATCAGGTATCTTCGGGCCAGTATTTTCGACATTAATACAAAGCTCTCCTGCGGTTTGTGTGACCGTAATATTGATTTTCCCCTGCTCACATACAAAATCCAACGCGTTTTCAAACAAATTATACAAGCCTTGCTGTATTAAAAATTGATCCCCTACAAAGGCAACTTTGTTATCGCATACAACTCTTAACTCTACTTGTTTGGTCATTAGCCTGCTGATACAAGAGGCTTTTATCTGCGCTAATAAAGCAGGTAAATCAATTAATTGCCGCTGTTCAAGTTCTGGGATTTGCTCAAGCTTTGTTAGAGCTAACAACTTATCAATCAATTGCTGCATGCGCGTAGCTTCGGTTTCAATATTCTGAGCAAACAACTGTTGTTTATCTATCGTGGTAGGGGTTTGTAATATTTCACTGGCTCCTTTGATTGCTGACAATGGACTTTTTAACTCATGCGTTAGAGTTTGCACATAGTTTTCTACGTAACGCTTACCATCAAGCTGACGACGCATATTTTCAAGGGCATCACTGAGTAAGCTATATTCATAAAAAACTCTAAAGGTGGGTTTACTGGTTTTTTCACCGCGCCCCATTTTATCAGCATAGTCTGCAAGCTTATATAACGCAGTATTTATACGCCACGCGATTAACGCACCAATGATAAGTGCGAGTACACTCATTAACGCTAACCAAGTTAATACCCGATACCTAGAAATATCAATAAATGGCTGTACAGAACGGTTCGCTTTAGCAACTGTGACACTGCCAATTATCTCATCGTTATACATGATTGGTGCAGCAACATGCATTACTGTTGATAGCGGATCATTAGGGTCTAATGCAGTTGAACGTGCCCCGTACTCACCACGTAAGGTGAGGTAAACGTCATTCCATTTAGAGAAATCATTACCAACATCCTGCTGCCATGAATCCAGCACTACAATCCCTTGTTGATCGGTTATATAAACTCGATGATTAACTGATTTTTTTTCAACACCCCAAATAGCAGCATCGGGATCACGCAAACCATAAAAGTTGATTTGCTTAGCAAAAGCGCTCTGTGCAATATCGCCGTTCGCCATTGGGTTGCTTGCTATTACAGCCAGCATGTTTGCCATATCGACCAGTGTTTCTTCACTCGCTTGGCGTACCGTTGGCTTGATCTCTCTCATAACTGTTGAGCTAACCAAGTAAGCGGTTAAAATCACTAATACAAAGTAGAGTAAAAACAGCCTCAGTCCAAGCGGGATCTTAGGCCATCTTTTAAGACGAGCAAATACCGTATTTGTTGGCTTAGGTAGATTCATAGTAATAACCAAAACCACGTTTAGTATGAATACATTCCGGAGCCGATACTGCGCGTAATTTATTGCGAATAGCCTTGATGTGACTATCTACATTACGAGCATAGATAGCATCTTGGTGATTTTGCGCCGACAACAATAATTGCTCACGGGAGAATACTTGGCGAGGATGGCTAATTAACTTATCCAGCAATTTAAATTCCAATGCTGTGAGAGCCAATGCTTGGTTTTGGAAATGATAATCAAAATTTTCGGCATAAAGGCCTGAGGCTTGTTCTGAAGAGATGGATACTTTACTCGCAGCTTCGCTATGTCTAATTCTAAGTTTAACCCTTGCAAGCACTTCTCGCGGGCTAAATGGCTTAGTAACATAATCATCGGCGCCTATTTCTAATCCCACAACACGATCAATTTCATCATTTCGGGCGGTAAGAAAAATAATTGGAACCGCTGAGAACTCTCTTATCTGTTTGCACAACTCAAAACCATTGGCATCAGGCAAACCAACATCCAAAATCACCAAGGCAGGCATATTGTTTTTAATATATTCAAGCCCCTCACCCGCTGTAGCAAACCACTGCACAGCAAAGCCATCTATTTCTAGAGTATGGATCAGTGTATCAGCGATCGCTTTCTCATCTTCAATGATCACAACCTGCGCAGTTGTCATGCAATTAATTCCTTTACTACAGCAAATTAGCAATGTTTATAGTTACAGTAACTATAAAGGCAGTCAATAGTTAGGTTTACGAGTTTATATTTTCTTATGGGGAGCGCGAGTTTTTTAAGATTAATACCAATCTGCCAAATTATGTGATCTAATTAGCACTCTGATACTTATCTACTTTTACTAAATTGAACTTAGAAAAATCCAAGCAACTTTTAGCTTTATCACGTAAAGAGCCTAATGCGAGAAAGCGAATACGCCTGCTTGCTGTTTCATTATTCTTTGAGG